>DASUOZ010000442.1:0-3533 GCA_036276375.1 Pyrinomonadaceae bacterium
GGCGACCGCGAGCGCCTTTCGCAACGGCTGGTTTCACACCGGCGATATCGGTTATCGCGACGCCGATGGCTTCTACTACATCGTTGATCGCAAGTCAGACATGATTATTCGTGGCGGCGAGAACATCTATCCGCGCGAGATCGACGAAGTGTTATACCAGCATCCGCAGATTGCGGCGGCGGCGGTGATTGGCGTTGCGGATCAATTGTACGGCGAGGAAGTTGCGGCGGTCGTTGTGTTGAAATCCGGTGCGACCCTCTCGGAGACGGAACTGATTGAGTTTTGCAAAACAAGACTCGCGGACTACAAGTGTCCAAAGACAATTCGCTTTGTGGCAGACATTCCCAAAGGGCCTACTGGGAAGTTGCTGAAGAGGGAACTGGCCCAGATGTTTCGCTGATTAGTTTTTGTTTGGTTCGATCTATCAGCCACGCGCCGAAAAGCCACAATCCACAGATGCCGACCATGAGCGGCGAAAACCACTTACCGTAAACACCGTCCGGGGAAAACTTCTCAGTCGCAGTGTGGAGAAACTCGCTGTTTGGAAGCAGACCCGTTTCCGTAAACTCGTGGAACGAGTAGATCGCTACCTGAACCATGAACAGCAGCAGGAAGATACTGGTGACCTGGAAGAAGCGACGAATATTGATGAGGTGACCGAAACGCGCCCAACCGATCGCGAACGCGATCGCGGCGGTCAGTCCGAGCAGCGCGCCCTGGATGAGGTTTGGATCCTTCACCTGCATCAGCATCAACGCCGTTTCCATTCCCTCACGCACGATCATCAGGAAGGTGAAGAGAAATATACCGAGCACGGCGGCGAAGCGCGAGCTCTTTGACGAGACCTCGCTTAATCGTTCGCGCATTCGTTCCTGAACTTTTGGACCGCTGCGCCACATGTGAATGACAAGCGTGCCGACCATCACGACAGCTACCGCTCCGAGCACTGCTTCACGCAAAGCCTCGTTGGCAAAGAACTGGTTCACATAGCCGCCTATTGTCTCGCCAAACATGCCGCTGACGACGCTCTCGTCGACACCGTTGTAGAGCACGTAGGCAATGGCGCCACTGGCCGCGAGAGCCACGGCAATCGCGACGTACACCGGAGTGTTCAACCATCTCTGGCCGGATTTGCGGAGGTAAGCGAGAATGACGGCGACGAGCAGGAAAGACTCGAAGCCTTCGCGGAGAACGATAATGAAGGAGTTCAGCATAACGCGCCGCAGTATATCTTAGTTGAAAACGGTTTTCAATTTCGGCCGAACCAGATCTTTACCGATGAAGGGACGAATGAACGCGGATTACCTGTTCATGGTGCCGGTCATGGGGCGCATCGGCATCGGCAGTTTCCCATCCGCACCGCTGGTGAGCGCGAGAAACTCCGAGTCCTGACGCAAGGAATCAAACACAGCGTCAACACGCGCTTCCATCATCTCCTTCGCGCGCACCGCCTGATAACGCTCGTAACGGAAGAAGTGACGTTGCAACAGCGCGAGCGCCGCGCGTTTGTGACCCGTCTGCGCGTAGATCGCCGCGAGGTTGTACGACGCAGGAAGCAGATTGCGATTCGCGCGCGCAATCTTCAACGCTTCTTCGCCACGGCCTGAGGCGGCCATGAACACCGCGGCAAACACCAGGTTGTAAGGATCTTTCGGATCGAGTGCGAGTGCTTTCTGAGTGTAGAAATTGCCCTTTTCCAGATCGCCTTCCGAGTTCCAATAGACGGCCAGGTTGCGATAGGTGAGCGCAAGGGGAAACTCTTCGGCGGCCTGTTCCATCAACGCGAGTCCTTTCTTGAACTCGCCATCGTGAATCGTCATCTTGCCGAGCCCGTGCAGCGCCACCGCACGCGCGATCGCATCGGCCGGCATGTTTAAGATTTGATTGAACACTTCCCGCGCTTTGTCCCACTCGCCCGTGTGATGGCGATAAAGCTCGCCGAGATAACGCAACGGCGTTGGGTCCGCAGGATCCATGCGATGGGCCTGCTGATAGAATCTCAGTGCCGTCATGTAGCGCTCGGCGATCTCCGCGCGCAGACCCTGTCGCATCACGGCTTCAATACGCGTGCTCTTAACGCGATCGAAAACGGGCGTCAACTCCGGCATGCTGCCGATCTCTTCAACGCCGAGTTTCTTCAGTTCCTGTGCGGCCGACTTTGCTTTCTTTGGAAACAGACACTTTTCATCGGCAACGGGCTTGAGCATTGCAATCGCGCCGTCTTTATCGCCGGCTTTCGCTTTCTCTTTGCCGCCTTTCAACTGTTCGTCGAGCGCAGATTCACGTTGCTTCAGCTCGCCTTCAACGGCTTTCTCGACCTGGTCCATCTTGAGTTTGCCGCCAGTGCTGTCGATCTTCTTGATTGGTGAGCCATCGAAAGTTGCGAGCACTGCGACCGGCAATGCTGAATCACCGATGATGTTTTGCAACTCCGGCGTCTTTGCGTCGGCGACGGTCATCGTTACGCACTGCGCGGAGTAGAGCGTAAGAATGCGCGACGTGCGCATAGGTGATTTATCAAGTTCGGCATTGCTGGCAGGAAACCAGTAAAGGACCAGCCCCTTCTGCGGCGCCTTTCGCGCGTCCCACATGTTCCACGGCACGTTGTAAACGACCGGCGCCGGACCGGCATTTCGGCCACCTCCGCCAACGCCGCCGGTGCCGCCGCCACCGCCACCTCCACAGGTGGCCCATGCAGGGGACAACGAAAACAGAACGATCAGTAGCGAGGCGAGTGCGCGTGAAAGAGGTGTGTTCATACTGAGTGTGCCTTTCTAAAGTTGCCGGGTGCGACTCGATTTGAGTCCGTTTGAGTTCAAGCTTTAGCTTGCGTCGGAAGCAGCAGCCTAAAGGCTGAACTCATCGCTAATGCGCGTCTGAGAGAAGTGATTCTTCTGAACGGCGCTCGGTGTGATCCCACGTTTCGTTGCTCGCACCGTCAGGGGGGTTGGCCGGTGCGATGTAATCTCCGAGCGCGTCCTGCAACGCTCTAATCTGTTCCTGAGTCAACAGCACCGATGCCGATTGCTGCCCTCTGTAGGCAACTGTCAGTTGTACCAGTTGTGGTGGATAGGCCGAAAGTCTCACAATACCGTCGGCCGACCGTCGACCAACCTTCAGTTCAATATCCCTTGTTTCGCCCATTGATAAACCCGTTCGTGTGAGACGAATTGTAGAATTTATAGCACAAGGCTTGGCCGAGTGACAGTTGATCCAGTATGTTAAGCGGACCAAATGAAAATCCTACTAGTCAACCCGCAGTTTCCCGACACCTATTGGAGCTTCCGGTACGCGTTACCTTTTGAAGGCAAGCGCTCGGTTTTTCCACCGTTGAGCCTTTTAACGGTTTCGAGTCTGCTGCCGCAGTCGTGCGAGCGGCGATTGATCGACTTAAACGTCGAGCGACTAAAAGACTCGCACATCGAGTGGGCCGACATGGTTTTCATCACCGGCATGTTGACGCAGAAAGAGTCGCTGCATGAAGTGACGATGCGCGCGAAGAAACTCGGCAAACGCATCGTGCTCGGTGGCCC
>DASUOZ010000443.1:0-3826 GCA_036276375.1 Pyrinomonadaceae bacterium
CGGAGACTGACTTTTCATCCGGCCAATGATCGCGCGCGCGGATGGACGCCTGACGGTCGTCGCGTGATCTTCGCTTCCGGTCGCGACACCGCGCCGCAGCAGTCATACGTTCGGCTGTGGACGGTCGCGGCTGAAGGAGGATTTCCTGAAGCGTTACCGATGCCGCGAGCGTTCAGTGCCTCCTATTCGCCGGACGGCTCCCGCATAGCTTATGAAGAGTTTCCAACTGTCTTTATTCCGGACTGGTATGAGACGAGTATGTGGCGGCACTATCGCGGTGGTCGAACCCACCCGGTGGTGGTCATGAATCTGGCTGATTATTCAGTTGAAAAACTTCCGTGGACCAACAGCAACGACAGCGTGCCGATGTGGATCGGAAAAACGATCTATTTTCTTTCAGATCGTAATTTCACAACGAACCTCTTCGCCTACAGCACCGACACGAAACAACTCAAACAGCTCACGCACCATGACGACTTCGACATCATGACTGCCTCAGCGGGTGCTAACGCAGTCGTGTACGAACAGGCCGGGTATGTCTATCTCGTCGAGGCGTCATCCGGAAAGGCGCAACGACTCAATATCCAGGTGGCTGGAGACTTGCCGTGGGCGCGCCCGCAGTTCAAGAAAGTCGCCGGTATGATTCGCAATTCCACGCTGTCGCCAACGGGAGTTCGCGTGGCGTTCGAAGCGCGCGGCGAGATCTTTACAGTGCCGGCTGAAAAAGGTGACTACCGCAATCTGACGCAGAGTTCCGGCGCCCACGATCGCAGTCCAACCTGGTCACCCGACGGCACTCAGTTGGCATGGCTCTCCGACGCGAGCGGTGAGTATCAGCTCATGGTTAGTGACCCGCTGGGTCTCAACACGCCGCGAGCGATCGCATTGCCGTCGACGGCGTTCTTTGCCGCGCCCTCGTGGTCGCCGGATGGAACTAAAATTCTGCTGCAAGACAATCACCGTAATCTCTGGACCATTGAAGTCGCGAGTGGCACAGCCACGAAGATCGATACTGATAACTATCCTGATCCACTCAGGTCATTCGATGCCGGCTGGTCTCCGGATTCGAAATGGATAACGTATTCGAAGAACTTGCCGAGCCACCTGCGGGCGATTTTCGTTTACTCATTGGCCGATAAAAAATCGCACCAGATCACTGATGGTCTCGCCGATTCTATTTCACCGGCGTTCGATGCCACTGGGAAGTATCTCTACTTCATGGCCAGCACGAATTTCGGCCCCAGTACCGGCTGGCTCGAGATGAGCTCGATTGATCGTCCGGTGCGCCGGGCGATCTATCTAACGGTGTTGAGTGCGACCGAGCCGTCGCCACTCCTGCCGGAGACCGGCGATGAACCGGCAAAACCGCCAACCCCGCCCGAGGGAGCGCCGGCGCCAACACCGCCACCACCAACGCCGCGCACCGTCACTGTGCGCATCGATTTTGATCGCATCACGCAGCGGATTCTCGCTGTCAACGTTCCGGCGGGCGATTATGGCAACCTGACAACGGGCGCCGCGGGCAGCTTTTATTACACGGAACCGATAGCGCCGGGACAGCCGTCACTGCGTTTGCAGCGGTACCAACTCAGCAGTCGAGCTGCTGCGCCTTTTCTTGAAGGCATTCGTTCCTACTCGCTTTCAAGCGACAAGAAGAAATTGCTTTACCAGGGCGTGGCCCCGAACACGTGGGGGATCGTACCGACCGATCGACCTGCGCCAGTGAAGGTCGGGGACGGCCCGCTCAACGTGGCCCAACTCGAAACGCGCGTCAATCCGCGCGCAGAGTGGGAACAGATCTATCGTGAGAACTGGCGCATTCAGCGCGAGTACTTCTACGATCCGAAGTTCCACGGAAACGATTGGCAGGCGATTTACGAAAAGTACCGCGCCTTGCTTCCTCACGTGGGCCATCGAGCGGACCTGAACTACCTCGTGGCGATGGTGGGCGGGGAACTGACGGTGGGCCATTCGTACCTGCAGGGCAGTGGCGACGTTCCCGGCGAAGATCCTGTTTCAGTCGGCATGTTGGGTGCTGACTTTGTGATTGAGAACGGGCGTTACCGAATCAAGCGAATCTACACCGGCGAGAACTGGAACCCGGAGCTGCGCGCGCCGTTGAGCGCGCCCGGCATCCAGATCAGTGAAGGGGATTACTTGCTGGAAGTAAACGGCCGCGCGCTCGTTCCGCCAACCAACCTGTTCAGCATGTTTGAAGGCACAGCCGGCCGTCAGACGCTGATTCGCGTCAGCAAGAATCCGACGCTCGAAGGTTCGCGAGTCATCACAGTCACGCCCGTTCCCAGCGAAGATGGGCTGCGCACTCGGGCGTGGGTTGAAGACAACCGCCGGCTCGTTGATAAGCTTTCGAACGGGCGGCTCGCTTACGTCTGGCTTCCTAACACCGCCGGTCCCGGTTACACCTACTTCACTCGCTACTATTACGCGCAGCAGGACAAAGAAGGCGCGATCATCGACGAGCGTTACAACCACGGCGGACAGGTTGCAGATTACATCGTGAACGAGCTCGAGCGAAAGCTCATGGGATATTTCGTGCAGCGCGACGGGCAGCCATCTACCTCGCCAACGGCCGGAATCTATGGGCCGAAGGTAATGATAATCAACGAATCGGCGGGCTCCGGCGGCGATGCGCTGCCATACATGTTTCGCCAGCGGAAAATTGGTCCATTGGTCGGCACGCGTACGTGGGGCGGGCTCGTAGGCACGCTGGGAGTGCCCGCGATCATTGACGGCAACGGCATCACGGCGCCGATTCTGGCTTTTTACGATCTTTCAGGTAAGTGGGCGGTTGAGAATGAAGGCGTCTCCCCAGACATTGAGGTTGAGTACACTCCCGCGTTGGTAATCGCCGGGCGGGATCCACAGATTGAACGCGCAGTTCAGGAGGCAATGAAACTGCTCGAGCAGAATCCTGTCAGAAGACTGCCGCGGCCCGCGCCGATTGACAGGGTATCGAAGCCTCGAAACTAGCGTTCACGAGCGGGGTTTTGGTTTGGAGTTCAAGCTTTAGCTTGCTCGCTCGAAACAGCAGCCTAAAGACTGAACTCAAAACGTCCGCTCGTTCACGAGCAGGGTTTTGGGTTTAGAGTTCAAGCTTTAGCTTGCCCGCTCGAAACAGCAGCCTAAAGGCTGAACTCAAAACGTCCGCTCGTTCACGAGCGGGGTTTTGGTTTGGAGTTCAAGCTTTAGCTTGCTCGCTCGAAACAGCAGCCTAAAGACTGAACTCAAAACGTCCGCTCTCAAACTGAACGAGTACCTATCGAGCAAAGACTATGAAACATTGGTCCCAGCGGCTTTTCGCCGTCTTTATTGCGGCCGCGATCATTGCTGTCTGCGCAGCACTGGCCCGCGGTCAGAGTGTCAACATCGAGCGCGTCGTCGCTGAGCTCGAACCGGAGATTCAGCGGACGTTGCTCGCGGGAAACATTCCGTCAGCATCGATCGCACTCGTCGAAAACGATCGCGTCATTTGGACGAGTGCTTTCGGATATTCGAACCTGTGGGCACGCACTCCAGCGACACCGAACACCGTTTACCTGATTGGGTCGACGTTCAAAACGATGTCGACGGTTGCGCTGTTGCAACAGATGGAGCAGGGGAAGTTCAAGTTGGATGATCCGGTTAACCGTTATCTAACTGACTTCAAGATTCAGGGAGAAGACACCCAGCACCCGATCACGTTTCGTCATTTGCTGACGCACACTTCGGGACTGCCGCCTGACTTTGGACCATTCCCTGTCTGGGGCGACACCGTTCCTCCTTCACTGGACGAATACCTGCGTAAATCGGCGAAGGTGACCAGGGC
>DASUOZ010000444.1:0-5286 GCA_036276375.1 Pyrinomonadaceae bacterium
TCCTTTACATCTTGCCGAGAGTGTCCATGAGGTTGATCGCCGCGGGGCCAAGGATGGCGATGAAGAGCGTCGGGAACAGAAAACACGCCAAGGGGAACAGCAGTTTCACGGCTGCCTTCTGCGCTTCCTGTTCCGCACGCTGCCGTCGCTTCGTACGCAGCGAATCCGAAAACACGCGGAGTCCCTTGGCTATCGAGGTACCAAACTTATCAGTCTGAATCAGCATCGCGACGAGGCTGCGTAGATCGTCGACACCCGTTCGCTCCGCCAGATTGCGTAGTGCTTCGTCACGCTCGCGGCCGACGCGAATCTCCAGGTTCGCCAGCTCAAACTCGATCGCGATATCGTGGTGCACGTCTCGCAACTCACTGGCGACTTTCATCATCGCCGCGTTCAATCCCAAACCGGCCTCAACCGAAACGACCATCAGGTCGAGCGCGTCGGCCAGGCCCCAGCGCAGCTCTCGTTGCCGGTTGCGCACTGCCCGGCGCAGGAAATAGCGCGGCAGGAAAAAGCCCATGACAAACGCCAGGATGATGTAGATGAGCGCGTTCTGAAGCGGCCGTGCCGTCAACGCGCAGACACCCGCCACGATCAACGGAAAGCCCGCCATCGACGTCAGGTGGATCGCGCGAAAGATCATTGGCGCTTCCGCCGAACGATAGCCGGCATGCATCAGTTGCTTTTGAAGCTTTTTGGCTTCAGACGCGGACACCGGCACCAGCTTGTTAATCGGTTGCGCAAGGCGTTGGGCGATGTCGGCGGCCGGGCTTTCGTCGGGTAGAACTACCGACTGCACTCTGTCCGCACCACCAATGTCTTTGCCGCCGAGCCGGCGCAGGCGCTCAGTCGCCGCACTCTGCGGTTTGTAGAGCAGCCAGTAAACACCCAGCATGGCGAGTGAAATACAAACGAAAGTGGAAATGGCGATGATGATAATCATTGCTGGGCTTTTCCTCGGCTAGATCTTGATCTTCAAAATCTTACGCACAATCAACATACCGGTGATTTGCAGGAACAGGGCGGCGGCGATCAGATAGTGACCGCGCTGATCTTTCCACAACACGCTCATGTAATCCGGATTCATCACCGTAACCGTGACCGCCACAAAGATGGGCAACCCGCACAACAACCACGCCGACATGCGCGAGCTCGTGGTCAGAGTTTTCAAGTCGCCCATGATGCGGAAGCGTTCACGAATCGTGTACGACACCTTCTCTAAAATCTCGGCGAGATTACCGCCCGTCTCACGCTGAATGAGCACGGCCGTCACACACATCTTCAGGTCCAGCAGCGGCATTCGCTGCGTCAGGTTCTCGAGCGCGAGTTTCACTGACAGACCGAGGTTTTGTTCTTCGTAAGCTTTGCGAAACTCAGTCGCGACCGGGTCCGGCATTTCGGTCGAGACCATGTGCAGCGCTTCGGAAAACGCGTGTCCGGCGCTCAACGCACGGCTGATCAGGTCGAGTGCATCCGGAAGCTGTTCGAGAAACGAATCAAACCGTTTCTTACGCCGATACCAGACGTGGACCAACGGCAACGCCGCACAGATCAAACCGGCCAGCACCATCAGCGGAATGAAAACCGTAAGTACCGATGCCGCCAAACCGCCCAACATGCCCGCCATGAAAGAAAACATCAGCAGGCGCGAGGGCGTGATATGCAGGTCCGCCTGGTCCAGCATGCGTTTCAACTGGAGCGCGGCCTGAATATTGATCATCGTGCGGTTGAGCACCGGGATTTCGCTCATCAGCTCGTTGCGAGCGAGCACCACATCGATGTCTTCGGTTTGCGCCGAGTGAAGCAGGGCTTCGTTGAGCCGCTTTTGCAGTTTCGCGCGCTTCTTTTCTGTTCCGTGAGTCGCCAGCAGATAAGCGCCGAGGACCAGAAACAGCGCGAACACGAATACCAGGAACGAGATAATCATGTGAGTTACATCTCCTCGAAGAAGACGCGTGGCAACTGCAAGCCGCAAGCCTTCAACCGTTCGGCAAACCGTGGGCGGATACCAGTTGGACGGAACCGGCCGATCACCTGACCTTGCTGATCGACGCCGGACCGCTCGAACATAAAGATTTCCTGCATGGTGATCGTCTCACCTTCCATGCCGGTGATTTCCGAAATCGACGTGACCCGGCGCGAGCCGTCGGACAGACGCGCAACCTGGACCACGAGGTTTAACGCGGAAGCGATCTGCTGGCGCATTGCACGATCGGAAAGACGCATGCCGGTCATCTGGATCATTGTTTCGAGGCGGGCTACTGCGTCGCGCGGCGTGTTGGCGTGAACCGTCGTCAAGCTGCCGTCGTGGCCGGTGTTCATGGCCTGGAGCATATCGATCGCTTCGCCGCCGCGGACCTCGCCGATCACGATGCGATCGGGACGCATACGCAGGGCGTTTTTCACGAGATCTCGCTGCGTGACTTCGCCTTTGCCTTCAATGTTGGGCGGACGTGTTTCGAGTCTGACGACGTGCGGCTGTTGGAGTTGCAATTCGGCCGAGTCTTCGATCGTCACGATACGTTCGTTCTCGGGAATGAAGGCTGAGAGCGCGTTGAGCAGCGTGGTTTTACCAGCGCCGGTACCACCCGAGATCAAAATGTTCAAGCGCGCATGCACAACCATTTGCAGCATGTCTGCGATGTCTTTGGTCAGTGCTTTGTTTTCGACGAGCGCCGCCATTTTCAGCGGATCAGCGCCGAAACGACGGATCGAAAGCACAGGGCCATCGATCGATAACGGCGGGATGATCGCGTTAACACGCGAACCGTCCTGCAAACGCGCGTCGACCATCGGCGACGACTCGTCGATGCGGCGTCCGACTGACGACACGATGCGCTCAATCACGCGCATCAGGTGTTCGTCGTCTTTGAAACGGACGTTGGTCGCTTCGATCCGGCCGCGACGCTCGATGTAGATCGTGTCGTGTGCGTTGACGAGGATGTCGGAGATCGTCGGATCTTTCAGCAACGGCTCGAGTGGTCCAAGACCGAAGAGCTCGTGCTGAACGTCGTTGACGAGTCGCTCGCGCTCGGCTGCCGACAGCGGCATCGCTTCCTGGGCCAGCACTACCTCGGCCAGACGCGAAACTTCAGCGTGCACTTGTTCCGGCGTCAGACTCGACAGCTTGGTCAAGTCCATGCGGTTGATCAGGGTGCGATGGAGGCGGGCCTTCATCTCCTGGAAGGAGTGTTGGCCGGTGCTGTCGGAAGGGGTACCGGGAATGTTTGTGTTGCCGATTAATCTTTCGCGTAGGGCCATGATGTTTTTTCAGTTGCGGACGGCCGCGGTTTTAGACTTTTTCCATTGAAGTTTGCAGATTGAACTGTGCCTGCGACTGCGGCTGCGCCGGTTGTTTCTTCAAAAACGAATTCCAGAACGCGCGGCGGGGTTTAGCTTCGTTCAGCGGCACAACACCGAGCGATATCTCTTGCGCGATGCGCCGGATTTCCATGGCGATCTTTGAGCCTGGCTCCGACTGGACCAGCGGCGTGCCCAGGTTGATGGAACTGACGGCGGTCTGGTACTCACTGGGCACAAAACCAACCACCGGCTCGCCGAGAAACTTCTCGACCTGCCGCAAATCGAGATCGATCTGTTTGCTCCAGCGATTCACGACGATGCGAACTTTCTTTCGCGGATAGCCGAGACGGTCGAAGATCTCGAGTGCGCGTTGCGTGCTGCGAATCGCGGGGATGTCGAGTGTCAGGATCAGCACGATCTCGTCTGACTGATCGAGCGCTGCCAGCGTGATCGAGTCAAACGTGTGCTGCGGATCCAGCACGATGTAATCGTAGTGCTCGCGTAGTTTTTGCAGCACTTCAAAAATGTGTTGCGGTTCGATCTCGTCGGCGTGATCAGCTTCGCGCGGCGCTGCCAGCAGCGACAGGTATTGCGAGTGTGGCGTTACCAGCGTGTTGATGAGCTCAGCGTCGAGACGATTGCGTTTCTCGGCCATGTCGGCGATGGAGTATTTGGGATCGACTCCGAGAAACAGCGGCAAGTCGCCGGCTTGCAGGTTGAGATCGACGAGGATTGTGCGCGCGTTCGTGGCGGCGGCGAAGTTCGTCGCGATGAACGAAGTGCCGCAACCGCCTTTGCTCGAAAACACGGCAACCATGCGGCCTTGCTTGCGCGGCGCTTCAACCATTTGCTGGTTACTGAAGTCGGAAACGCGATCGAGCACCGTGCGCAGCTCGTCGGCGCTGATCGGAATGCGCAGAAACTCTTTGGCCCCCGCGCGCAGACTGCCGATGATCAGATCCGGTGAAGCGTTTTGCGCGGCGGAGATGATCGTCGTCTTCGGACACTCGGCATTGAGACGCTCGATGAATCTGACGGCCTGTTCGGCGTTTGGACCAAGCGCGATGATTGCCGCATTTGGTTTGAGACGAACGATCTCGTCGTAAAGCTGATCGGCATCGTTGCCTCCAGCCAGCAGTTTCACTCGTTCTTCCGCCGAAAGCGCGCGGCGAATGTCTTTGAAGTTGTCGAGCCCGGTGCTTAGGACTACCACTGAGATTGGTTCGGTCATTGTTTCCTCGTGCGTGTCGTTTTCAATTCGAATCCGACTGCCGGCGGCTCTCTATTGGCTAAAACTATTGAAGAGGCGCGGGGGATTCACGGAAGGTACCGCGTCGCTACAAAGCTGGGTTCACTTCACAGCGACGCTGTTTAGGCAGGCGTAA
Organism: Pyrinomonadaceae bacterium; assembly: GCA_036276375.1. Lineage (GTDB taxonomy): Bacteria > Acidobacteriota > Blastocatellia > Pyrinomonadales > Pyrinomonadaceae > PSRF01. The sequence goes on from DASUOZ010000444.1 coordinate 4,689, forward strand.
CCGGCGCCGCCCGGCAGTCGGATCGAAACTTAAACTGGCATTTGCTGTAGCCACGATCGAAATTCCTAAGCTCCCCGATTTCAACCCTGGTCACTAAGGCACGTTGGGCGGAATGAGTCCCGCAGACTCCGCCGTTAGTGTCGTGGAGTAATGCGGCATCGTGATTGTTGTTCCGAAGATCGGAATGACAAACTCAAACTCATACTCATTAATGCCCACGGTTACCGTGCCGTCATTCAGGCCAAAGTCGTCGTAGTCCACGTCGACGTTTGTCGTGCTCAGATTGCTGAGCATCGGCGTGCCGCTGCCGGCGTCGTTTCCATAGACCACTACATTCCTGACTTGATCGGCGCTGGCCTCCGCATGCAACGTGGCATAACGCGCTCCACGTCGCGCCGCGTCAGTGAGTGCGTTGTGCACCCACAAGGCGCGGCCGAATTCGAGAACAGCAAACATGACCGTTACGAACACGGTCACGCCGATCGCGAACTCAACCAACGTCGATCCTCTTTCGTTGTCTCTGCAGCTCTTAATGTGAAGCATAGTGATTGCCCTTAGACCGTTGGCTGTGTGAGCAGGAAACGCATCGTCACACTCG
>DASUOZ010000445.1:0-3512 GCA_036276375.1 Pyrinomonadaceae bacterium
GCGCGGATCCGATCAGTTGCGCTTCCGCTAAGAGTTCCTGCGGTGCGCGCGACCATACGAGAGGTGTGTCGTTCGTGATCTCGATTGAGTGTAAGACTGTCGGCGCGGCGGAAACGATCGAGACGGGTTCGTAGTCCAACATCAACGCCATCCGGCGAAACATCGTGCCGGCAAACCACACGGGTTCCGACTTAATTACCGCCAGCGCGCGCTCGAGGCGCTCGCGATCGCGTTTGATTCCATCGGGTCGATAAAGGTCGGTAGCGTAGTCTGGACGCCCGAACCATTGTGCTTCCTGCAAGCAAGTGCCGTCATCCGTGGCAGACAAACCGAACCTTTGCTCGACGTCGTAATCACCGATCCCAGCGGAAAGGTTCTGACCTGCGCCGAGGCTCACCGGCACGAGGGTGTGAAACACCAACACGTTCCGCATCGTGATCGGCGCGAGTACGAGCACGGTTCCACCGATCAACGCAAATGCACGGCGAACTCGTTCACCGCGCAGAAACACCACCACCAACGTCGCACAAAGGAATAGCGGAAGCAGAAACGAGTCCGGCCGGAACCAACACGAGACACCGATCAGTCCGCCCGCTACAAACATCTTGCGAACGCTGCAATCTTCGACGCCTTTAGTGAACAGGAGTATGGCAGCTACAAGCGGTAACGCGCTGATCGAATCCGGCAAAATGAGTAGCGAATGAAATGCGAGTTGAGGCGACACCGCCGCGAGCAGCGCTGCGACGACAGCCGCGCCGCGTGGCACTAAGCGTGCAGCGATGAGAAAGAGCAGAATCACCGTAACTGCTTCACACGCGATTTGAAACAAGCGCAGTGCTCGATCACTGTCGCCGCTGAGCTCGTACACAGCCGCGATTACGATCGGATAACCCGGCGGGTGCATCAGGATCATCTCGTCAGGCTGCGACGGCGAGCCTTTTACAAGTGAGGTCAAATCACCGGCCAACAAAAACTGCGCTTCTTCTTTATAGCGCGCAGTCAACCTCGTCATGTTTTTGTCCAACGTGAGGAAGTCGTTCTGCCATTGGAGCAAGCGCACACCGAAGACGACACAGACGAGCGTCACGTAGATCGGCCACGTTCGTTTGGCTGGTCCTTGCGGAGATACAGACGGCGGGCTCACGACTAACAACGACTTCTTAGCGATCACGCGGTGCAGCATTCGCGTTGAATATATAGTTTGGTACGTTGAAAAGAAAATAGGTTTGTGGAAGAATTCCCGGCTGTATTTAGACGTAATAACGGTAAATACTTTGCTTCACTGCCGGCGTGATCCTCGCAAAATCATACGCCGGCGTTATCCGCAAAGCTTCCTTACCGAGTGAAGTAATTGAACACGACGAGTGTAAGCAGAGCGAGTTTTGTACGCGCTAAGCTCACGTCGCGGCGAATAGTTGCTAAGCGAAAATCCGTGCGCTAACGTCCCGTCCTAACGAAGATGAACAAGAAAGATCGCCGGGTTCATCCCGGGTATTAATGTTGTATGTAAATTCGTGGGACAGCAGCGAGTAGAAAACTCAGACAGAGAGCGGTAGCCGATTCTCAAGCCGAACTACCGCTCTCGACGGAACGCACAGGCACCCACAATTTGCCTCTGGGCTGCGCGCGCTCCAAAACTACACACTCAATGTAAAGGAGCAGGTGTTGAATAGGGCGCGAGGGCAAACCCGCTAGTGAGATACGCCCGATCAATTCGGGCACTTCGGGTATCCTTCAGGTCGGCGCGCAGTTTAAGTGAAAATACATATAAATACAAGAGTGCATCTTCGTCAGGAGTTGTGGCCTGATGGGACGCTCACGCCGAAACAAACCGAAGAAGTTAAGCGAGAAGCTGTTGGCGATCAGAAAGCGTCTGCAGATGAGTCAAACAGAGATGGCCAAAGCACTGCAATTGAAAGTTCACTACTCCGCTGTCTCCAACTTCGAGCTCGGTACTCGCGAACCAGACTTGATCGTGGTCCTACGTTACTCACGACTCGCAGGCATTCCGATGGAAAGCATAGTCGATGACGAGATGAGTTTGCCGCATTAATAATTAGGGCTCACTACTTCAACGCAAAAGTTCTTGCATTTTCCGACACTGCGTGTACTATGACGCCGCTGCCTTGCATCCCTTAACGATTACCTCAGGCAGCCCAACGTGGTCTCACTGTCTTTTGCTCCTTCGCCCAGAGCAGGTTACGTGCAACAGGGTTCGTCAGGTTTAAAGCCAGGGTTTCGACTGTCAGCTCCTAACTCCCAGAATTCATAAGGCCCTCCCAGCTTATTTTGCAGATGACTGTAAACCAAAGTCGTCGGAGGAGAATGTCATGATCCCTCAGAAGTATCTTGCGAAGTTACAAATGGATCTGGCCGGAACCCTGCTCCAGGCAGGCGATCCCGGTTATGACCAGTCACTCGTTATCGACAACGGACGAATCAATCTACGTCCCGGAGTTGTCGTCATGTGCGCCAACGCCAACGACGTTGTCACCGCTTACAACTTTGCCGTCGAGTATGAAATGCCGTTTACCGTGCGCGGTGGTGGGCATAGTGCCGCAGGTTACTGCTTGAACCAGGGCGGGATGGTGATCGACCTCACCAACATGACCGCCAAGCGACTCGATCTCGATCGGCAGGTGGTGTGGACGCAAACCGGCAATCGGTGGCGCGATCTTTATCTCTTCCTGCAATCCACGAATACGGGTCTCATTCCGATCGGCGGCGGCTGCCCGACCGTCGGCATTCCGGGTTTTATGCTCGGCGGCGGCATCAGTTTCGTCTCTCGCTCTTATGGTCTCAGCGTCGACAACCTTGTCTCAATCGACATCGTTACGCCGGACGGCAAGTTGCGCACGATCTCCGCTGACTCGAAGTCGGAAGAAGACAGGGATCTGTGGTGGGCGTGTCGCGGCGGCGGCGGCGGAAACTTCGGGATCGCCGTGGCGTTCGAGATCCGCGTGCACAAACCAAACACGCCGACGATGCTGTGCGGTCAGATCCGTTATCCGATCGAGTACGCGCACGAAGTTCTCGGCTTCTACAACGAGTGGATCGAGAAAGCGCCGGACACGCTCGCCGTCTACGGCTTCATGGGTAAAGTCGCACTGCCTGCCCATCCGGATACGCTCGTCAACACCGTCGGTCTTACGCCGATCTTTAACGGCGACAGTCGCGAGGGCATGGATCTGATCGCGCCGATCCTCAAGTTTCCAAACATCTACATCAATCTCTACGACATGACGCTCCCCGACTTCGAGATCTACAACGGTCTGCTCACCGTCGTGGGCGGAATGAGCGGCTACATCCGTTCGGGTTTCATGGCGCCGAAAGCGTTCACGCGCGAATGTGTCGACGTACTGACGAATTCAATGACGACCGCGCCGTCGCCCAACAGCCTGCTCGTCTGGACGCACATGGGCGGCAAAGTCACCGAGGTTCCTCAGGACGCCACTGCGTTCTGGTATCGCAACGCGCGCTTCCTTTGGGAAGTGAAAGCAATCTGGCCGCAG
>DASUOZ010000446.1:0-8032 GCA_036276375.1 Pyrinomonadaceae bacterium
TGGCAGATAAGGGCAAATGATTCAGCCAGCGGCGGCGCGAGTTTCCTGGGCATCGTCGATCAGGGTGCAACCGGGAACTCTGAAACCGGCACTTTGGTTTTTGCCGTCAATGCGGGCGCGGCCGCTAATTCGCTCCGAGTCGGCAGCAACAGCAAAGTTGGTTTGCGAACCGCAACGCCCGTGCTCGATGTGCACGCAAACACCACCGACACCCCGGCGATTCGTCTCGAACAGAACAACTCCGGTGGCTTCACTGCGCAAACGTGGGACATCGGCGCGAACGAAGCAAACTTCTTCGTGCGCGACGTCACTGGTGGCTCTCGCCTTTCATTGCGCATCCGTCCCGGCGCACCGACCAGTTCGCTGGACATCGCCGCCAACGGCAACATCGGTATCGGTACCGGAAGTCCGTCAGCCAACGTTGACGTGTTTGGCAATACGATCCTGTTAGGCTCAGACAGCGGCCTGCAAACGCGAACCACCGCTACCACTAAACTTACGCGAATCGCGGCCCCGCCCTTCACCAGCACGAACCTGAATTTCGCAGTGATCGCTGCGGCCACGACCAGCACCGAAAACATCGCTGCATTTGGCGGCGCCGTGGCGGGTATGTCGGCGGCGACGTCAGTCCTCTTCATGACCGCGGCCAACACCAATACGGATACCGGTTCGGAACGCATGCGCATTCTCTCGAACGGCCGCGTGGGCATCGGAACGTCGACACCCGATCAGTTGTTGTCGGTTAACGGTGATGCGAGCAAAGCGGGTGGCGGATCGTGGCAGACGTTCTCCGATACACGTCTGAAGAACATCTCCGGACCGTTCAACAGCGGATTGAATGCCGTGATGCGGTTGCAGCCGCTGCGCTACCAGTACCGGCCGAACAACGCTGTCGGCATCCCGTCGAACGGCGAGCACATCGGTTTGGCCGCGCAGTCAGTCCAGAAAGTAATTCCGGAAGCAGTCACCGCGAATGCGAACGGCTTCCTGATGGTCAACAACGATCCAATTATCTGGACCATGCTGAACGCCATCAAGGAACAACAGCAACAGATCGAAGACTTGAAACGTGAAGTTCGCCGGCTGCGCAGTAACAACACGCGCCGTCGTCGAAGATAAGATTTCGAAGTTACTTGCAGGGGTGGCGTGCGGCGATATTGCCGGCGCCATCCCTTTTTTTACGGTTCGGTTTTGGGTTTCGGTGGAAACTTGAAGTCGACCACTTCCTGACAGGGTTTGAGCTCGATCTCGGTTTTCGCGGCTTCGGCGGCGCGGCGTATCTGCGCGCGCGTTTCGGTTTCGAGACGCAGCCGCACGTCCGCTGACGGTGCGCCTGACCCGTCTCCGCTGGTTTGGGCGAGCACCCAATAACGCCCCGGAGCAATATTGGTCATTTCAAAATAACCGTTCTGAGCGATGGGCGTCGTGAAGTAACGCAGGACGTCATTCGCATTCTCGCGTTCCGTGGGCACCAGGTACAGCATCAGTCCCGCCGGTGGCCGTTCGCCTTGCGCCGGCACAAACTCTCCTCGTAACAATGCGCCGCCCTGGGCCAACGTAATTATCAAACCTGAACGTCGATCGCCGATTTTGACGTTGGTCCAAATGCGCGAGGCGTCAACGTGCTTTGCCTTCGGCGTTGCATCTGCCGGCGGCGCGAAGGTGATCGAGTGCACATACCATTGCCGCGTTTTCAGGCTGGGGACGAAGTAGTATGCGCCCGCGAGATTTCGTACGACGAAGTTGCCTTTGTCGTCCGGACGCGCCGGCTCGGTTCTTGACCGGATCCACTGCGGTATCTGTTTCGCAGCTTCGCTATCCTTGTGCCGGGCGAAAACGAATGTCTCTGTGTTTAACGGATGGTCTTTGCTATTGCATTCCGCCACTTTCGTCTCTTCTAACATCACGCGACCGCTCACCGCGCCTAACAGCTTTGTCGTTAATTGAATTCCGGTGACGTCTGCGCCCTGCACAGTGACTTGCTTTGACTCCGAGATTCCGACTTCATCCTGGGAACCGTACGACTGAGCAATCACGCTGTACTCGCCGTCCGCAACTCCCTTGAAAAGAAATCTGCGTTTATCTTCCGATTGGAAAAACGTCTCGCCGAATTGGCCCCCCGCCTCTCCACCACCGGTATTCAACATAACCGAGAGCCCGCCGTGCGATTTGGCGGCAACCGTCACCTCTCCACTGATAACACGGCCCTGTTCGCCACGATAGCGAATGTCCACATCGCTGACTTCTTCACCCATCCGCACACTGACCTCAGCAGCCGTTTCGCGCGTTGCGGATGGAGCGTACGTGGGAACGTCAAACTGAAAAACCGTATCCGCGGACGTCGAACCCATACTATCGGGGCCACCGGCGAAAACAACGTACGTTCCCGCCCGCAAACCATAAATGCGGTAAACCCCGCGGTCGTCAGTCGATCGTCCCTCCGCGCCGTAGAAGCCAGTGACGGCCTGGCCTTCTGCGGTAAGCACCATTTGCGCCCGAACCGTGACCAACACGACGGGGTCGCCGTTGGCGTTAAGGACCTTTCCGGTCACCACGCCACCTTTAATCAGGGTCAGCGTAACTCTGTCACCGATCCGATATGGTCTTGTGCGCCGCTCGGGCCGGCCGGATTGATAGGCGGGCTTCCACGCAGAGATGTTGTAGTCCGCGGCCTCTAGACCGTTTACCTGAAACTGCCCTTCGCGATCGGTGGTTACTGTTTGGGCCGCGCTGGCCCTAATCGCGCGAATCTGCACCACAGCGTCCTTGAGCGGTTGTCCGTTTTCGTCAACGACCTGACCCGTGATTGCGCCGGTTCGCGGCGGGCCCGAGCTTTCAGGATTGACGGCGGGCTCGGGTGATGTTTGCGCCGCCGCGAAAACTGTGGTCAGCGCGAGAATGAACGTGATAGCGATGGCTCTTGACGCAAACATCTATGGTTGTGGTTGGGGTGGATTGAGATTCAACTTCATCGTGGTGTTAATGGTTGAACCAGCCGTGACGACGATCTCTTGTTTCGTTTCCGCAATCGGCTCGCGCGAACCCGGAACGAAAACTCCGGCGATTAACTCGTAAGTGCCGGGAAACATGTATTCGAAAACAAACTGACCGCGAGCGTCGACTTGTGCGGGAATATAGGTCCGGGAAGCGTCTACCGCGGGATCATTCAGCTTCCTGGCCCGCAGCAAAATCTGTCCCTTCGGCGGAATGGCGCCGTTCTCAACCTGCACTATTCCGCGAACGAATGCATCGGCGTAACCAACCACCATGCGCACGCCTGTAATGTCTTCACCCTGCTTCACGTCGATACCTCGAGACTGGATGATCCCGTCTCGCTCAACGCGAATAATGCGAAAGTGCCGTGAGGCCGCAAGCGAAAAGCGCGCGTTACCCGTTGGCAGCCCGGTAACGCGAAAACGTCCATCCACACCCACGGTGCTTGTAAATGCCGGATTCAGAGAGCGTTGCGTTCTTTCCGGAACGATGGAAACAATCACCCTCGCTTTGTTGAGCTGTTCACGTATGGCCTTGTCCGCTATGCCGTCCAGGACGACAACACCTGACACGGTGCCACCCTTTACGGTCCGCACAACTAAGCCGGTCACATCCTGATCGACTATCTCGAACCGTACTTCCTCCGCTCGCCAGTCCTGGCCTTCCTCCGGCCTCACGGTGACAGCGTAATGCCCGGGTATCAGGTTCTCGAGTTTAAACTCTCCGCGATCATTCGTAACCGAACCAAGGCTCATCGACGCGGTGTAAGTCGGGCTAACAAAATGGATCACACCATAACCCAGATTCGGCATCGCTTGCCCGGTTACACCATTCACCACGCGACCGCTCGCGGTGTGCGTACTCAGTGCCCGACCAAGGACGATATCGATGTTGGTCGCTTCACTGCCGTCGCTCACTTGAATAACTGTGGCCTGCGCCGGATCGTTCACTCCGGGATAGTAGGTCCGGCCGTAGATACCGCCGCGCGAGCGTCCTTGCGCTCGGCCAATATGTTCTGCCCCGGCCGCTACCGTGTAAGTTCCCGGACGCAGTCCAAAAACCCGATAGACACCACGATCGTCGGTCGTCAGGCCCGGCTGCGATGCTTTCAAGCGAGGGTCGCGCGCAGAATACACGTGAACCTCTTCCTCGATCATGGGCTGGCCATCTGAATCAACCACTCTGCCTGTGATTACGCCGCCACGTATCAGTGAAAAATCGACGTCTTCGATCGTTTCGGCCTTGTCGATCAGGAGAGTCCGCTCGCGATTGCGCTCGTCCTCACCGACGAATGCTGCTGACGCCGGTATCACAGCGTATTTTCCCGGAGGCACATTCGCTATTCGATACTCGCCTTTCGCGTCTGTAACTCCTCGGTGATTCGTGAGTCCTCGAGACCCCGGGTTTTCGTCTGCGCGAAGGGTGATAACCACACCCGGCACGCCTTCGCCTTGAACAGTTACCTTGCCACTGATGCTGGCTGCTGGTTCTTTAGACGAAGACGACTGCGCGTGGCCGCCGACAGTAACGCCGGCGATCAGGAGCATGCAGAGAATTGCGTGACGACAGGAGTACATCAAGGCACGTCTCGCTTCAGTTTGAAGTCCGTCACGTCCTGGCACGGTTTAAGTTCAAGCTCGATTTTGCCGGCTTCGGCCGCGCGGCGTATCTGCGCGCGCATCTCGGTCTCAAGAGGGAATCTTAAGCGCGACAACGGCACTGGTAACCCTTCGCCAATCGTTTCCGCAAACATCCAGTAACGGCCGGGCGGGATGTTGTTCATCACCATCTTCCCGTCGGGCTCAACGGCAGCGCCGAAGTAATTCAACGCGTTATCAGATCTTTCGCGCTCGACTGGCGCGAGATAGACAAACGTTCTCGGGGGCACCTGTTCCCCTTCACCCAACGCAAGCTGTCCCCGGAATGACGCACCACCGTGGGCCAGCGTGATCGATAATCCGGAAACCTGGTCGGCGGCTTTGATGCTGGTCCAAACACGCGTCGCGTCAATCGGTTTCTTCGCGCCCGTACCCGGAAACTGAATCGATCGCACGTACCAGTTCTTCGTCGCGTTTCGCACCGCAAAGAAATACTCGCCGGGCGCGAGATTGCGCATCACGAAATTTCCTTGAGCATCAGGCCTCACTGGCGCGCCCAAATTCCAAAGGGTCTGCGGCGTTTCCTTCGCCTGCTCGTTGTCGTTGTGCCAGGCGCCGACCGTCATGTCCGCGAAGGATGCCGGCGCTTTGTCGGTGCACTCCGGCGGCTTCGTTTCGTCCAACACGACGCGTCCCGCAACAGACCCTAACGGCCTGGTGGTTAACTCAATGCCGGTGACGTCCGCGCCACGGACCCTGATGCGCTTCACTTCTGAAACGGCGTGTTCACGCGTTTCTGAGTATGCATACGCAAACAAGTCATAGTCTCCTTCGGCGACGGCGGCGAAGGAAAAGAAATTATCGTCCACTGGTTGGTATGCTGAACTGGTCCACGGCACGGCCACGTCACCCGCGCTACTGAGCATGATGTTGAACCCGCGCTGGCTCGCGCCGGTTACCGTACCGCTGATTATGCGGCCCTGTTCAAACCGGTAACGGATGTCAACGCCGCTTACCTCTTCACCAGCACGCACGGTGATCTCGGTCGCAGTGTCGCGGGTTGCGGAATTAGCGTAGGTCGGCACGTCAGTCTCGTAAGGATCTATCCATGATGATGAGTAAGATTGGCTTATGCCACCGGCGAGGACGACGTACGTTCCCGCCGGCAAACCATAGAAACGGTAGACGCCACGATCGTCGGTTTGGCGTTCAGCCGCCGCACCATCGCCCGCTAAACGCCTCCCGTTACGATCGCGTACGACCGGTTCAACCCGAACACGTATGCCCACGACCGGTTCGCCAACGGCGTTGGTAACAGTTCCCGTGATCACTGCGCCCTTGATCAGCGTCAAGCTTACCGAGTCGCCGGTGCGATACGTTGGTGCCGCAACTCCCTGTTGCGGCCGGGGAGACGTATACGCCGGCATTGCGGCGACGACTGAGTACCTTAAGCTCGGTTCCAACTCGCTAATTTGAAAAGCCCCGTCGCGATCGGTAACTACGATCTCATTGTAGTTGGAATTAGGGGCACGGGCGGAAACGATTGCATTCGCCAGTGGCTGGCCACTCTCGTTGACTACTCTGCCCTTGATTACACCGGTGCTGCCGGATTTGTCCGTTTTCGCTGCGGGTTGCTGGATCTGCGCCGCGACACAAAGCGAGCTCAGCGCAATCGTCAACATGATTCGGATGAGGGCACGACTAAACATCTATGGTTGCTTTATGGGCGTCGAACTGAGGTCCACGGTTATGTCTACTTCAATGGTTGACCCTGCCGCAACGACCACTTGTTTCTTTGTCATGTAACCAAGTTTGGCTGACGGAAAGAACACGCCCGCCTCCAGCTCGTATTGGCCGGAAGTTAACCCTTCGATCACAAACTGACCTCGCGTATCAACCTGGGATCTCTGACCCGATGAATAGATGGCTCCTTGTTCCTCCCCGAGCCGTCGGGCCCAAACCGAGAACCGCGCGTCCGCTGGAAGAGTACCGTGAGCGATGTCAATCTTGCCGCGGATTGTCGCATTTCCGATTTGCGCGATGATGCGCACGCCTTTCACGTGTTCACGTTCCCTGACGACGGTCCCGCGAGGTTGAATAGCACCATCACGTTCGATGCGCTCGACGCGCACGTTCGAATTGGAATGAAGATAAAAGAGGGCGGTTCCGCTGCCCAGACCCCTGACTTCGAAACTGCCGTCTTCGTTGATATTCGACGTTGCACCCGGAGCATATTGAGGCCGCCCCTCGATGTAGGCCACAATTGCCATGCGCTTTAGGTGATCTTTCGCGGCCTTGTCGTCCACACCTTCCAAAACAACCACACCGGAAACGGTCGCGCTCGGGATCGTCTTGAACACGAGGTCCGTCACATCGCGATCGACGATCTCGAATCGCGTTTCTTCCACGCGCCAATTGCTACCCGGTGGCGGTGCTATCGAAACCGCATACGTTCCCGGCGACAGGTTTCTCATGCTGAACTCGCCGCGCGTGTTGGTGACCGCGCCCCAGCCTCGCGACGACGAGCCTCCCTTGTCGTAACGCGTTATGCCATAACCGACACTCGGAACAGGCTGTCCCGTTTCACCATCAACAACTCGGCCCCGCACCATGTACGTAGGCGCGGTGCGGCTGAAGACGATGTCGATGTCTCGTGTTTCGCTTCCCTCGCTGACCTCGACGACCGTTGCCTCGTCGGGTTCGGTAGTGGATGGGTAATAGGTCTGCTTGTAAGTACGGGCCACTATATGCCCGAAGGAGTTCGTGCCGCGCCCGGCCACAACTTTATAACTGCCGGGCCGTAAGCCATAGAGCCGGTAGACGCCGCGGTCGTCAGTGCTCGAGTTATATGGCGGATAAAAATGTCCCTGGCCCGGCAGAATAATCAGGGAGACCGGCTCTTCAACAATCGGGCGGCCCTCGGCGTCAGTAACCTTACCCGTGATCGTTCCGCCGCGTACAAGTGCGAAATCGACGTGTTCGATAGTCTCATCCTTACCGAGGATCAGAACGCGTTCCTTGTTCTCGTCAGCCGCCGGCACGAAAACCGGAGCGACCGCCATGATGCGGTACTCGCCCGGCGGTAAGTTCGTGATTTGATAAGTTCCGTCTTCGGCGGTGATTACCTTAGAGGTGATTACTTCGCGGCGGTGGCTGCTGGACAGATCGGTGCGACGGACGACGACATTTACACCCGGCACGCCGTTGCTCTTCAGCGTTACCTTACCGCTGATGGTCCCTCCCGCCTCTTTAGCGGGAGCGATCTGCGCGTGGGCAACAACGGCGATAGAAAATAGGGCCAGGATACAGGCGATTACCTGGCGAGCTGAGGAAATCATACGGGAGTCTCGCCTTTCACAAAGGAGCGCTAATCATAGCGTAAGCAATCTGGCTTTGTCTTGAATTCGAGGCGTCATTTAGACACCGCGCTCGGCGCCAGT
>DASUOZ010000447.1:0-7078 GCA_036276375.1 Pyrinomonadaceae bacterium
TGAAGACAATGAACGAAAACAAAGTCGTCTCACCCGGCTTCGGCTTGAACGCCTTGGTGAACGAAAGACCAAACTTCACGTCGAGATCGTCACCCACGGCTTCGACATAGTGCAACGCTCCGTGCTCTTTCCAGATCTTCCCCGCTTTTTGTGCCATGCTGCGGTAGGCTTTCAGGTTCTGTTCCGGCACCGGTACGACAAATCCGTCAACGTAGCTCATCGTTTCCTTTTCTCCTTATTCGCAGTTAACCATCCAGGGAATGCCAAAGCGGTCGACGCACATGCCGAATCCCTTGGCCCAGAACGTTGGACCAAATGGCATCGTCACCGCACCGCCGGCAGACAGTTTGTTAAAGATGTCTTCGCCTTTCGCGACGTCGTTGAGCGCGAGTGAGAGCGAGAATCCGCCGGCCTCTTTCTGATGTCCCGGCGGTGCGTCGGACGCCATGACAACGTTGCCGTCGATCGTAAACCGCGCGTGCATCACTTTATCGCGCCACTCAGCCGGCACGTGTTCTTCCGCCGGAGTGCCGGCGTGTTTGATCATTGCTTCGACCTTTGCGCCGAGCGTTTGTTCGTAAAACTTAAGCGCTTCTTCACACGTTCCGTTGAACATTAGATACGGACTCAATTCCATGATTTTTCTCCTTCAGAATTAATGATTACCAATGTTTGACGCCGCGTCCGTAAGCCACAAACGCGCAGAGTAAGCCGACTACGAACGGCACAGTCGCCGTTTTCACGCCGTCACCCATGATGGTGACGATCACGGCGCCCACCATCAGGATCAGCAGCCCGAGGGCGGCGAGCGCCGTCAGTCCTTTGCGGGTGCGCGTGAGGCCGGGAAGTATCAATCCGAGTGCTCCAAGCACTTCACAGACACCGATGAATTTCATAAACGCGTCGGAAAAGTGGATCGCATTCGGCGGCGCCTGTGCCTGCAACGCCTCTGCCGGAATGAACAGCTTGATGCCGCCGGCATAGAGGAACAGGACCGCCAAAAGTATCTGAATGATCCAAAGCAGAATGTTCATAATCGTTTCCTTCTCAAACCGAGCTCAATGGGACTCCTCAATGCGCATCAATTCTCAGGCAAGCCCATGATTTCGAGGACCGGTCTGATTTCTATAGTGCCGTATTTAGCAACTGGAATGCGTTCGGCGATCTTCATTGCTTCGTCTAAATCATGCGCGTCGATCAGGTAATAACCGCCCAGTTGTTCGCGAGTCTCGGCAAAAGGACCGTCCGTTACGAGCCGCTTACCGTCGCGCACGCGCACGCTCGTAGCGGTCGCCGTCGGGTGCAACGGGCCTGCTGAGAGATACATCCCTCCGGTGGCCAAGTCGCGCGCGAGTGCGGCCGATTCGACGTAGCACTGTTCGCGTTCTTCCTCGCTCAACGAATGTTCATCAAGATAAACCAGCAACATGTATTTCACCTAAATTTTGACCTCCGCCCTTAAGTCGAACGAGACACCCGTGAATCGACACCCTTGTGGGAATTTTTTTATTATCAAACGTGCTTCCAAATGCAAACGTCGCGGTCGATGCGGTCTACCGCTCGGATTGGGGCCGCATTGTCGCCACTCTGATCCGGCAATTCGGCGATTTCGAGCTCGCGGAAGACGCCGCGCAGGAAGCGTTTACGGCAGCCGTTGATCAGTGGCGCACTGCCGGCGTTCCTGAATCCCCGAGCGCGTGGATCATTCAAACCGCCAAACACAAAGCCATCGATCGTCTGCGACGGCAAACTCGGTTGCAAGAAAAACTGGAGACGCATCCCGAATTCTTTCCGAGTGAGATCGTCGACGAACCGATTCTCAACTTCGGCGAAATACCCGACGATCGTTTGCGCCTGATCTTCACTTGTTGCCATCCGGCGCTCGCGCTCGAAGCGCAAGTGGCGCTCACGCTGCGAACGCTCGGCGGCTTGCAAACCGACGAAATCGCGCGCGCCTTTCTGGTCCCAACCTCCACAATGGCCCAACGGCTCGTGCGCGCCAAGCGAAAGATTCGCGACGCCGGTATTCCCTTCACCGTTCCCGACACGAGCGACATGCCGGAGCGTCTCGACGCAGTGTTAACGGCAATCTATCTCATCTTCACCGAAGGCTACGCGGCCACGCGCGGCCAGCCGCTCATCCGCGCGGACTTATGCGCCGAAGCCATCCGGCTCGGGCGACTGGTGGGAACTCTGCTCGAGCCCAATGCGCCCGCGGAAGCCACAGCGCTCCTGGCGTTGATGTTGCTGCACGATTCACGACGCGAAGCTCGACTCGATGAAGCAGGCGATCTCGTCGTCCTCGAAGAACAGGATCGAAGCCGCTGGAACAAGGCGCAAATCGCCGAGGCACTGGCGCTGGTCGATGAAGCACTCAACCACTCGCCTGGTCCATTTGCGCTGGAAGCCGCGATCGCCGCGGAGCACTGCAAGGCTATTCGCGCGGACGATACAGACTGGCCGCGGATCGTAAAACTCTACGAGTGGCTGCAACAACTGCTGCCCTCGCCCGTCGTCGCCTTGAACCGCGCCGTGGCAATCGCGATGGCCCATGGACCACGCGCCGGTCTGACCATAATCGACGAGCTCGCTGATTCCGGCGAGTTGGGCGACTATCACCTGCTCCATGCCGCCCGCGCTGACATGCTGCGCCGCCTCGGTGTGAACAAGGAAGCGGCCGAAAGCTACGAGCTCGCCCTGAATCTGGCAAGCAACGACAGCGAACGCCGCTTCCTCGAACGTCGTCTGCGCGAAATGCGCACTCCGGTTTCTTAACTTGAAGCGCCCTGCGCTTTCACGGCCGCGAGGCGTTTGTCGATTTCCTCGGGTGAAACGTCCTCTTTGTGCGTCGCGACGGTCCAGACGTGCCCGAACGGATCCGTCAACGTGCCGGATCGATCGCCGTAGAACTGATCCTCCAAGGCTTTCTTCTCAATACCACCAGAGTCGATCGCCTGCTTGAAAACGGTATCGACGTCTTCAACGTAGATCATGATGCCCACCGGCGAGCCCCCCAGCGTCTGCGGTGAGACAAATCCCATCTCCGGGAACTCGTCAGCCAACATGATCGGCGAGTCGCCAATCTTGATCTCGGCGTGACCGATCTTCCCGTCGTGCTCCATGCGAAACAGTTCGATCGCGCCAAATGCTTTCTTGTAATATTCGAGCGCCTGGACTGCACCCTTAATGCACAGGTACGGTGTTACGGAGTGATACCCTTCCGGAATCGGCTTTACGTCTGCCATGATTCTCCCCTTTCGTTTCTGTCTTGAGTTGTCCTATTTCAACAGTTTTTTCTTGTCGAGAAAAGTGACCACCGCGCCGTTAAACTCCTTCGGCTTGTCCATGAACAGGAAATGACTCACGCCTTCCCACATCTGATATTCCAGATCGGGCGCAAGACTTCGGAGGAACTGTTCAGTGTCCGCCGGCCAAAAGGGATTTTTCGCGAGTATTGCTAACACAGGCACGTTGATTTTGTCTGTCGCGTAGAGGGCGTCGTCGCCCATCGTTTCCATCGCACTCACGAGCACGTGATGCGGCGTGTTGACGGACGACGTCGTGACGCGTTCCTTATCAGCGTCAGACAAAGTAGCCATCATGGCTGTGCCCATGTTCGTAAGCACGTCTTTGTAGTTTGGCCCACGCAACGGCGCCATGAAGTGTTCGCGTTGTTCTTTTGTGCCAAACGGCCGGAGTCCACCGTCGACGATCACCAGCGCCAACGTCTTCTGCGGATACTTGCGATAGAACTGCCGCGCCACGGGCGTGCCCATGCTGTGACCAACGAGCACTGCTCGTTCCACGCCCGCGTCTTTCATGACGGAATCGATCGCGGCGGCAAACAGATCCATGTCGTACTTGACGTCCGGCTTGTCGCTCTCGCCGTGCCCCGGAAGATCGATGGCGATCACTCGCGCGCGTTTTGAGAGCTCCGGTATCTGATCGCGCCAGTGCGTCAGCCGGCAACCCCAGCCATGGACCAGCACGATCGCCTCCTTGCCCTTGCCTTCACTGACGTAATGAATCTTTGTCGTGTCGAGGTTCACGTATTTATCCTGCGCTACGCTTAACGAAGCACTTGCCAGTAACACCGCCACTAACGACGAGACCAGTTTCAGGTTCTTTGTCACAGGATGTTCCTTTCTCTTTTAGTGATCACCGCGAGCGTCATGTCGTCTGTGAGCGGGCGTGGAGCCGCGAAATCCTGAACGGCGCCAAGTACGGAAAACAGCACCGCTTCCGCCGACCCACCATGCGCACGACGAAACTCCGCTTCGAGCCGGTGCGTGCCAAACTCCTGTTCCGTGTCGTCAAAAGATTCCAGAATTCCATCGGAACAAACCAGCATTGCATCGCCTGCGTGCAGTTGCACCGCACCGCAATCAAACCACGCCTCGGGAACAACGCCGAGGACTGGTCCGCCTTCGGAAAGCGTTTCCAGATGACCGCTCGCGCGCAACAGCAACGCCGGTGGATGACCCGCGCTGCAATAATCAAGCGTGCCGAAATGCGCATTAAGCCGGGCGACAAACAGACTACTCAACGGCGCGGCCGGCCACATGCGCGCGAAATCGCGATTCACACCAGCGACAATCGCTTCGGGACTGCTGTTCGCCGCGGTGTGTGTCCGAACCAGGCCCGCCAGATGACTGACCCACATTCCCGCGGCCAGTCCTTTGCCGCCGATGTCGCCGAGCGCGAGCACCATTCCTTCTTTTGTTTCTTCAACGGTGAAAAAGTCACCCGGCAAGTGACGCACGGCGAAGATCTCGCTGGCGATGTCGAAAGCTCCGTAATGGACGAGAGTCGGCGCGCACAAGCGACGATGCACCTGCGCGGCTTCGAAGATCGCCGTGTTCAAGTCCGCATACTGCTGCTGAAGCGCCTCGAGCTTAGTTTCCAGTTCGCGTAACTGGCTGCGCTCGCTGCTTGCTGTTGGTACTGGAACGCGCGTCGCGACTGCGCGTTTGGGAGACAGCCCTGCGATAAGTGCTGTTGCAGTCATAACGAACCTTTATTTCTGTCAATTGAAGTTCTGACTTCAGCCTTAGGCTGCGCTTTGAAAGAACAAGCTAAGGCTTGAACTCCAAACTGAAACGTTAGCCAACAAACTTGTAACCACTGCCATGTACGGTAAGTATGAAACGAGGCTCTTCCGGATTTGGTTCGAGCTTTTGTCGGAGATGAACGATATGCGTATCGACAGTGCGGGTGTTTGGATAATTTTCATATCCCCACACCGCGTCGAGCAGTCGATCGCGACTAAGTGTTTCCACTGGATGAGCGATGAAGTAGGCCAGCAACGCAAACTCTTTCGACGAAAGATCAACGAGCTCGCCGTTGCGTCGCACTTCATTACTGCGCACGTTTACTTCCACGTCGCTGAAGCGATAAATCTCCGATGCAGGCGCAGAAGTTGAAGCGCGTCTCAACACGGCCTTAACCCGCGCCATCAACTCGCGGATCGAAAACGGTTTCGTAACGTAATCATCCGCACCGAGTTCAAGACCAACGACTTTATCGA
This sequence comes from Pyrinomonadaceae bacterium, assembly GCA_036276375.1. Taxonomy (GTDB): domain Bacteria; phylum Acidobacteriota; class Blastocatellia; order Pyrinomonadales; family Pyrinomonadaceae; genus PSRF01. The sequence continues at coordinate 5,528 of DASUOZ010000447.1, forward strand.
TCTCCTGACCACGCGCGGTCAGCATGATGATGGGCACCGAGGGACGTTTCGCTTTCAACTGTTTGCAAACATCGAGACCGCTCATACGCGGCATCATCACGTCGAGCACAACCAGATCCGGCGAATCCGCGAGCGCGCGTTCGAGACCGCTGATGCCGTCTTCCGCGCTGATCACTTCGTAACCCTCGTATTCGAAATTGTCGCGCAGCCCGGCAACCATTGCGGGTTCGTCTTCAACGATGAGGATTTTGCTTTTCATTGATTCTCGTCTCCTTAGGCAGCGCTCGTCGTGCCGGCCGCGCCGGCGATTTCCGGTTGAGTTGCACCGGCCAGCGGCAACAGCAGCGTAAACTTGCTGCCTCGTCCGGGTGTGCTCTCAACTTCGACTTCGCCACCGTGCGCCTGTGTGATGTGACGCACGAGTGACAAACCGAGTCCACTGCCTTTCGTGTTGTGCACCAGCGGATCGCACGTGCGGTAAAACTTTTCAAAAATGCGCGACTGTTCGTTGCGTTCGATACCGATGCCGCGGTCGATCACTTCCAGCTTCAGCACGCTCTGCTCGCGATAAAGCTTCACGCCCAGGAATTTTTCGTTGTCGGAATACTTAAGTGCATTGTTGACCAGATTGACAAGAGCGCGCGCGATAGCTTCGCGATCGACGCGCACTTTCGGAATTCCCGATTCGATCTGTTCTTCGAGCGCGAAGCCCTGTTGTTCGATCTGGAAGCGATACGAGTCGAGCGTGTTGCGCACGAGCTCGGCGATATCGGTTTCGCGAAAGTCATACTCCTTGCGGCCGGCCTCGATTCGCGAGAAGTCGAGGATGTTGTTAATGAGCGCCGTCAGACGTTCGCTTTCTTTGCGAATGATGCTGTAGTACTCGTGTTTCTTTTCGTTAGTGGTGATGCGGCCGAGCTCGAGTGTTTCAGCGTAAAGACGAATCAGCGCGAGCGGTGTTCGCAGTTCGTGCGAGACGTTGGAAACAAAGTCTGACTTGAGTCGTGCGAAGGCGACCTGTTTGTTGACGCTGCGATACGTCAACACGAGTCCGCCGATCATCAATACTGATAGCACGCCGAGTATCAGAAAACTCTGAAAGACCCAACGGCGACTGATCGCTTCCGCTGTCGTTCCCTGAAACTTGATACCGAGGGACAGCCCGCGAAACGGCTCGTCGAGATTCTGCGAAACTTCCGGTTTGCCGCTTCCCCAGGTGGGAGTCGCGGCAAATTCACGATAACCGCGGCCCGATCCTGCATCCGCAAGGTAGACCATTATGGCCAGACGTTCGTCCTGATAGCCGTCGTCGGGAGCGGGTGGATTCAATTCGTGAAGCATAGCGGCAACCGCTCGATCCTCTTGATTGCTCAACTTCTTCGAGATCAGCTCGTCAAGTATTCCGGGGAAGAAATTGGCTTTCAGGTAATCGGAATCGAAGCCGACTCCGCCGAGCACGGGACGGCCCTTGTGCAGGTAAGGAAACGTAAAGAACGCGGTCGTGCTGTAAACCTGCCCTTCCATTGTTTCCATTTCGCCGCTGTACCAGAT
>DASUOZ010000448.1:0-4917 GCA_036276375.1 Pyrinomonadaceae bacterium
ACTCACCCTCATCGACGGCCGGATCGACGCCGGCAGCGCAGACCTCAACGCACTGGTCGACGGCCGCTTGCCAACCGACGAAGACGAACCCGCCGCAAATCTCTTTTTCAGTGCGGGTAGCTCCGGCGGGCGCTTCAGAATGGACCTCGGCAAAACGATCGACATCGCGCAGGTGAACTCTTACTCGTGGCACCCGAACAGTCGTGGTCCACAGTTGTACAAACTCTACACCGCTGACGGTTCCGAAGAGAACCTCGATCTGGCGCCAAAGCGCGGCGTGGATCCGGCGACTCGTGGTTGGAAATTCATCGCGACGGTGAGCACGTTGCCGCAGCAGGGCGAGGACGGCGGACAATACGGCGTGAGCGTGACAGACTCCAGCGGAAGCCTCGGCAAGTATCGGTATTTACTCTTTGATTGTTACGTGACGGAGTTGTACGACAACTGGGGAAACACTTTCTACAGCGAGATTGACGTGATCGCCAGGAGGTTTTGAGTTCAAGCTTTAGCTTGTCTGGCTTCGTAGGCCCTAATAGCGTCCTCGTGTCTCAGCGTCAACCCAATATCATCTAGTCCTTCCAACAAGCAGTAACGCTGAAAACTTCCAACCACGAACGACACGGACAATCCGGTTTCGTCCGTGATCATCTGTGTCTGCAGATCGACCGTTAACTGGTAACCTTCGCGATTCTTCGCCCGCCTCATAATCTCCGCTACCTGGTCGTCCGGCAAAACTATAGGCAGCATTCCATTTTTAAAACAGTTGTTCGCGAAGATGTCCGCAAACGACGGCGCGATGATGACTCGAAACCCAAACTCGCCCAGCGCCCACGGCGCGTGCTCGCGCGACGAGCCGCAACCGAAGTTCTTGTCCGCAACGAGAATCGACGCGCCCTGATACCGGGGCTCATTCAGGACAAACGACGGGTTCGGTTGACCGTCAGGCAAGTAGCGCCAGTCGTAAAAAAGAAACTGACCAAAACCCGTGCGCTCGATCCGTTTCAAAAACTGTTTCGGAATGATCTGATCCGTGTCGACATTCGCACGATCGAGCGGCGCAACCAGACCAGTGTGTTGGCGAAACGGCTGCATCACTTAAACTCCCACTCGCGAACGTCGGTGAAGTGGCCCTTAATCGCCGCCGCCGCGGCCATCATCGGGCTCACGAGATGTGTGCGGCCGCCGCGTCCCTGGCGCCCCTCGAAGTTGCGATTGCTCGTAGACGCACAACGCTCGCCCGGTTGCAGTATGTCCGCGTTCATTCCGAGGCACATCGAACACCCGGCTTCGCGCCACTCAAAGCCCGCTTCGCTGAAGATGCGATCGAGACCTTCACGCTCGGCCGCGCGCTTCACTTCCTGCGAACCCGGCACGACCAGCGCGCTCACTGACGACTTGATCCGGTAACCCCTGACCACGCGCGCGGCCGCGCGCAGGTCCTCGATGCGCGCGTTAGTGCACGAGCCGATGAAAGCGCGATCGATCGCGATGTCCGTGATGCTGGTGCGTGGTTTGAGCGCCATGTATTCGAGCGCGCGCTCCGCCGCCGCGCGATCGGCGGCGTCTTTGGCCTCGTCCGGATCCGGCACAAAACCCGTCACGGGAACAACCATGCCGGGGCTCGTGCCCCAGGTCACGAACGGTTCGAGTCGCGACGCATTGATTTCCACTGTAGCGTCAAACACGGCATCGTCGTCGCTGGCGAACGTGCGCCAGTGTTTCACCGCCTCTTCCCAACGTTCACCGGTTGGCGCAAAGCGGCGGCCTTTGAGATACGCGAATGTCGTTTCGTCGGGCGCGATCATGCCCGCGCGCGCGCCCGCTTCGATGCTCATGTTGCAGAGCGTCATGCGGCCTTCCAGCGAAAGCGCACGCACGGCTTCACCCGTGTACTCGATCGCGTATCCGGTCGCGCCGTCAGTGCCGATCTTGCCGATGATGCCCAGCGCCAGATCTTTCGCGGTGACGCCTTCCGGCAGCGCGCCGGTCGTGCGCACTTTCATCGTGCGCGGTTTGTTCTGCGGCAGACACTGCGTGGCGAGTACGTGTTCGACTTCACTCGTGCCGATGCCAAACGCGAGCGCGCCGAACGCACCGTGCGTGCTCGTGTGGCTGTCGCCGCAAACGATCGTCATGCCCGGTTGCGTCAGACCAAGCTCCGGACCGATGACGTGAACGATGCCTTGTTCGGGTGAGTGAATGTCGAATAGTTCTATGCCGAACTCTTTGCAGTTGCGTCGCAGTGTTTCGACCTGGTTGGCGGCTACGGCGTCGGCGATCGGCAAACTGCGATCGGTTGTGGGCACGTTGTGGTCCACGGTTCCGAAAGTAAGACCGGGACGGCGAACAGTTCGGCCTGCCTGCCGCAGACCATCGAACGCCTGGGGAGACGTCACCTCGTGAATGAGGTGAAGATCTATATAGAGCAGCGTCGGCTCGCCCTCCGCTTCACGAACGACGTGGGCTTGCCAGAGTTTGTCGAACAGGGAAGGCATTAAACCTCGTGTCTGGACGGTTCAGCCACAAGAGGCACAAAAGGCACAAGTCCGTTAACTCCTTTGTGCTTCTTGTGCCTTTTTGTGGCGTTAAACCGCATGGTACGCGTGGCGCATGTCGGCGATTTCGGTGACGGCTTCGCAGATCAGTTCGCCAATTTCACTGGTGCTCGCGAGATAGCCGCCGGTGCCCGAGGCGATGTCCGGCGTGCGATAGCCGGCTTCGAGCACGGCCTGAATCGCGTTTTCGATGTCCGTTGCTTCCTGATCGAGACCGGCCGAGTGACGCAACATCATCGCCGCTGACGCGATCGCGCCGCAAGGATTCGCGATGCCCTGGCCCGCGATGTCCGGCGCCGAACCGTGCACCGGCTCGTAAAGTCCGACTTCCCCGCCGATTGTCGCCGACGCAAGCATGCCCAGCGAACCGGCAATCACCGCCGCTTCGTCCGACAAAATGTCGCCGAACAGGTTCTCCGTCAACACGACGTCAAATCGCCGCGGATTCGCTATCAAGTGCATCGCGCACGCGTCAACATACAGATGGTCCAACGTGACATCCGGATAGTCGCGCGCGATGCGCGTGACTGTCTGTCGCCACAGTTGCGAAGTCTCGAGCACGTTTGCCTTATCGACTGACGTGACTTTCCCACGCCGCGTGCGCGCTGCCGCGAACGCGATACGCGCGATCCGCTCGATCTCTTCGACTGAATACGACATCGTGTTGCTGGCGACAGTCGTTCCATTCGAGCCCGTAAACCCACGCGGCTCTCCGAAGTACAAACCACCAAGCAGCTCCCGAACAATCAGGATGTCCGCGCCGCTGCAAACCTCTTCACGCAACGGCGAACAACCCGCTATCGGTCCGTAGGAAATCGCGGGTCGCAGATTTGCGTAACCGCCCAACGCGCGCCGGAGCAACAGCAGCCCTGCTTCCGGGCGCTGGTTCGGCGGCAGCCGGTCGTATTCAGGAGCGCCGACTGCGCCGAGCACCACCGCGTTGCTGGCCAGGCACGCATCCAGTGTTTTCGTCGGCAACGGCGAACCGAATTCTCGAATCGCGCTGCGGCCTATGGCCTGTTCCTCAAACTCAAACCGGTATCCGTGAATCGTCGCAACCGTTTGCAGTACACGAACCGCTTGAGCCGTAACTTCTGGTCCAATGCCGTCCCCTGGGAGAACCGTAACTCTTAGTTTCATGATCTTTTTACGCGGCTGCGCTAAGCAGCGAAATCAAATCCTGGTCGTAAATGCGTTTCTTCTTGTCCGCTAAATCCGTAAACCTGTGGTACGCCGCTTCGAGGTCGCTCGAACTCACGTTGAATCCCAGCTCCTGGAAGCGCAGCGACAGTGCGTGACGTCCGGAATGCTTGCCGAGCACGAGCGAATTCGCTGGGACACCCACCGATTCAGGCGTCATGATCTCGTAGCAAAGCGGATTGTTGATTACTCCGTGTTGATGTATGCCGGCCTCATGCGCAAACGCATTGCGACCGACTATTGCTTTGTTTGGTTGTACGTCAAAACCGACGATGCTCGAGAGCATCTGGCTGGTCGGATAAAGTTCAGTAGTGACAATGCCGGTCTCAAAAGCGAAGCGATCGGCGCGCACGTGCAGCGCCATCACGATCTCTTCGAGCGACGCATTGCCTGCACGTTCGCCGATGCCGTTAATCGTGCATTCAACTTGTCGCGCGCCGGCTTCAAACGCCGCGAGACTATTCGCAACGGCGAGACCAAGATCGTTATGGCAGTGGACGCTGATCGTCACGTCTCTGTCTCGCACGACTCGCTCGCGTACCTGTTGGACCAAACGCGCCATCTCCGGCGGCGTTGTGTAACCGACGGTGTCCGGCACGTTCAGCACCGAAGCACCGGCGTCAACAGCCGCATCGAGCACTTCGCACAAGTAGTCGATGTCGCTGCGCGTTGCGTCTTCGGCCGAAAACTCGACGTCCTCAGCATAGCTGCGCGCCTGACTGACGGCGGCGCGAGTCATCTCGATCACCTCGGCACGCGATTTCTTCAGTTTGTGTTCGAGGTGAATGTCTGACGTGGCGCAGAAAGTGTGAATACGCGGACGCGCCGCACGAGCCAAGGCTTCAGCCGCACGCGCAACGTCCCGTTCGGACGTGCGACACAGCGCGGCGACTTTAACTTTGCGACACTGCACGGCAACGGCCCGAACAGCGGCGAAGTCGCCGTCAGACGCGATCGGAAAGCCGGCTTCGATGATGTCGACGCCGAGCTCCTGAAGTTTTTCGGCCATCCTGACCTTCTCACGCAGGTCCATCGAACACCCCGGCGACTGTTCGCCATCGCGTAAAGTGGTGTCGAAGATGCTGATTCTGTCATTTGGCATGGGAGTCCTCCTGTGGGCAAGCAAGGGAGGAATGCTAAGGACAGATGGTCCGAGAGTCAA
>DASUOZ010000449.1:0-10562 GCA_036276375.1 Pyrinomonadaceae bacterium
TACGGTCACGGCTTCCGGCGTTTCGCTCAGCGTCCAACGCGGCGTGGTCCAACTTTCTTTCGCGATCGCCCACGAATGATCCCGCTCGTGGATCGGCTTGGCAAACGCCGCCCGCACCCGGACCAGATCCGGCGCGAGGATTGTTAACTGAACCTGCGAGTTGTCGTGGCAGCGAAACGTGACTGCGTTTTCGGTTCTTTCAAAGGCGGTCACAGATCCGATCGGTTGCAGCGCAGCAACATCCTGCGCCGCCACAGGCGTAGCCGTAAGCAGGAACGGATAAAGAACGATAAACAGAACAATTTTCAGACCAATCCGCGCACCTCGCGGCGCGTTTCGCAACCCACTTTGCGGCGCGCTTCGCAACGCACCTTGCCGAACAACTCGCAACCCAATTCGCCGTCTTTTCATCGTTGTCTTTTGATTGGCTCTAAATCGCTGCGAGGCGCGCAGCGCCGAGCAGCCCGGCGTCGTCGCCGCACTTCGCGCGCTCAATCTTCACGCGCGCCGCCAGCAACGGAAACGCGCGCTCTTCTACTTGTTGCATCATGTGTTTCGCAAACAGGTCCCAACCGTTCACCACACCACCGGCGATCACGATCATCTCGGGATTGAGTATGTTAATGAGGTTCGCGAGCCCGATGCCGAGATAAACGCCCATGCGCCGAAAGATCTCGAGCGCGAGCTCGTCGCCTTTCACGCCGGCCGCGAAGATCGATTTCGCCGTCAGACTATTGCTCGCGTGCAAAACTGAATCGGGATAACGCGGGCTCGCCTCGCGTGTCATGCGCACGATGGCCGTGGCCGAAGCAAACACCTCCAGACAGCCGCGACTACCGCAAGTGCAGGCAACACCACCAAACGGATCCACACACATGTGTCCAATCTCCGCGGCCGCACCGTCGACACCACGCCACAACTCACCATCGAGAATGATGCCGCCACCGACACCGGTGCCGAGTGTCACGCAGATGATCGTGCGGCAACCGCGCGCCGCGCCCTGCCACATTTCCCCGACCGCCGCTGCGTTCGCGTCGTTTTCGAGAATGGCGGGCAGGCCGAGCTCGTCCGTCAACGCCGCCGCAAGCGGAAAGCCATCGAGACACGGAAGGTTCGGCGCCTTCACGACGATTCCTTCCTGGACGTTAACGGTTCCGGGCACAACCAGCGAAACCGCCGTCAGTTCCTTTGCGGCAGATCCAGTCTCGCGCACCGCGTGTACCACGGCACCGACGATCTCCTTCGGATCGGAGCCCTGCGGCGTGTTTTGTTTGGAGCGAAAGTGGATCTTGCCGCACTCGTCGACAGTCGCGGCGCGGAGATGTGTGCCGCCGAGATCGGCCGCGAAGATCAACTTGTGGGAACCGTTTGTCATTTCGAAAGGTAGCGCTCGGCGACTACTTTTGGCATCTCCAGGTTCCGTCTGTGTTTCAGATTCATGGCAAGACGAATGAACTGGGCCATAGACCACGCGAGCGGCGTCGCCGAGCCGGTGCCCGCGCCAAAGCGAAAGGCTGGTCCGGGTGACTCGTTTCGATCCCAGACTTGTTCGGCAATCATCAGCCCGTCGTTAGCGAAACGCGCCATCGTGTCGAGCCTGCCGCGCGCTCCAGCAAGATTGCCGATCGCAATCTCATACTGACCGCGTTCGCCGGTGAGGAACGTCCAGAGCCGGCCGACGCCATTGCGGCCATCAAAGTCTCCGCCGCTCGGCGTCTCGCCGTACTTATCGTCATTGTATCGATGCCACGCTGCGCCCACCGGAGTATTGACCTTGATCGTTTTATCCACCATCGCCAGCGCCTCAATGATGCTTTGATCCCCGGCTGGTTTTACTCCCAACCGCACCAACTCCAGGAAACCAGCGTCGACTCGCGCCTTATCGATCAAGTCCACATTCCGCGCCCACTCGTCGGCAGTTTTCAGATACCGCTCGGCTGAACCCGCGTCACCATTCACTTTCGCGATTTCGGCAGCACAAACAAGGCCGGCAATCTCCGCTGCAACCGTAGCCGGAAAATAGCCTGACTTCTCTTCCCACCGATCCTGATCCGTCTTTGGACCACGCTGCACAATGAAATCGGCGGCCGGCTTGATGTGTTTCCGCCACAGCGAACGATCGTAACGCTTCAGTTGATACGCGAGCACGATCGGTAGCGCCACCTGGTCCAGCTGCACGCCGTCGCCAATCGCGCGTCCGTCAACCCACGAGTTACGCGGAAAACTGCCGTCAGGCTTCTGCTGCACGCGAAACGCATAATCGACGATACGATTCGCGGCTGCTCGATCGCCGAGCGCCATGAAAGCAGTCGCGACGTGGTACAGATCGCGCGACCACACGGCGTGATAACCGCTGATGGTCGCCTCATCTGCGCCGGCGCCGCCGCCCCACGGCACCGATGGCGACGCGATCACCGCACCGCGAAACGTCTTGTCCTCAAGGGCACGCAAGACCATCGCAGCCATGTCGAACTGCTGCTGATATTTCGCCTCGACGCGTGGCAAGGTGGAAACGTAGGTGTGCCAGCCTGCTTCATACTCACGATGCGCGGCAGCAAACCCGCGAGCGAGCGAGTCGCGCGCAACACTCGTCGCGGTCGCGACGTTCTCGCCAAAACCAAGAACGATCGTGCACTGCAAATTGGTTTGAGGCTCAGAGCCGCAATTCGAGAGCAATGCCGCGTTGCCGCTGTTCTTCGCAGAGGGTTCGAAATGCGCGGTAAGGTGGGAAGGGATTTGACTCTGAAACTGCACGTTTATCAGAACAGAATTTCGGCGTGGATCGGTTATATAAGTTTTTGTGATCGTGTACTGATTGTTCTTTGCGGTATTGACCTGGCGAAACGTCAGTGACGCCGGATTGGGCAACTCCATTCGATGCTGCGTGTCGTGGAGCTCCCTTTCCACCCGCGACTCCGTGTGCACGAACAGTTGCAGCCGTTTTATTTTCGGTTTGTCGATAGTCGGGTAGAACACTTCCGTCATCACGCCATTCGCCAACGTGAACCAGACCTTCGATCCCAGGGTGGCCGACGTCCCGAATCCGTTCTTTGCCGCTGTCGGCCAACGTTTATCAGGGGTGTCGATCTTCGACTCCCACGCAGACAGCGAAACACTACTTCCTCGCACCGTCCCAGCGAAAGGTCTATTTGAAAAATTAATCGTCACCAAAACTTCTTCACCTTCGAAACGCCGCACAAACGAAACCACCCGCGACTCGTCAGAGTTCTTAACCCACTCCAACGTTCCGCGACGCAACGCTTTGCTCCCGCGACGCCGCGCCATCATCTCCTTGTAAAACTTGCGAAACTCCGGACGCCGGTCGGCGATGGACCAGAAAATCGGCAGCTTCTCAAACAACGCCGGTGCGCCCGACTCGGTCGTGTCGCCGACTTCCATGCCGTTGTAAATCATCGGCACACCGTCGAGCGTGAACACAAACGCCGAAGCAGCAAGCGCCGCGCGTTCGCCAAAACGCGCAATCGCACGTCGCTCGTCATGATTATCCGAGAAGCGCATGTGCAGCGCGCCCGCGGGCCAGTCCTTGACTTCCTTCTCCCACTCTTCGCGCAAAACCGAAGCCGGCGCCTCTCCCTGCAACACCTTCGTCAACGCGCTGTGCAGCGGCCACGAGTAATCGAGGTCAAACGCTTTCACGAGCAACTCGGCTTTGTGCGCTTCGGCAAGCATCACGATGTCGGGCTTGACCTGCTCCAGTTCGATACGCGCGCGCTCCCAAAAATCCGTAGGCACCTCGCCAGCCACGTCGCAACGAAAACCGTCGAGATCAAACTCCCGAATCCAGAACTTCAGCATGTCGATCATGTAGCGACGCAGTTGCTGGTTGCTGTAGTTCAACGCGGCGATGTCGTACCAGTCGTACGGATACGTGATGTTGCCTTGCGCGTCGCGTTTGTAAAACTCGGGATGCTTCATCAACACGCTGTCCCACGAAGTGTGATTCGCGACGACGTCGATGATCACTTTCATCCCACGCGCATGCGCTTCACGAACGAGGCGCTTCAGATCGTCAGCAGTGCCGTAGTCCGGATTGATGGCGTAGTAATCGCGCACCGCGTACGGACTGCCGATGGTTCCCTTCTTCTTTTCCTGACCGATCGGGTGGATGGGCATCAGCCAGAGAATCGTCACGCCGAGATCTCTCAGTTCGTCGAGCCGCGCGGTGATGGCGTTGAAGTTTCCCTGTTGTGAAAACGCGCGCGGGTAGATCTCGTAGATGACACCGTCACGCACCCAGTCGCGAACGGGCCTCGGTTGGGCCAGAGCGCCCGTGGCTGAGAACAGGAGGACAGGGATTAAGAAAGACTTAAGTACGAATTTCAGTACGGATTTCATGAACATCACGCACAATCAACACTGTCGCCGCAGCAACCAAAAGACTAAAACCTCCCAGCACAACCGCGTTACGCGGATCGCCGCCAAGCACGTTGTTAAAAATGTTCGGCACGATCAGCGACATCACGATCTGCGGAATCACGATGAACAAATTGAACACGCCCATGTACACGCCCATGCGCGCGGGCGGCACCGCCGTCGACAACATCACATAAGGCATCGACAGGATCGACGCCCACGCGATGCCGACACCCGCCATGCTCCCAAACAGCAGCCATTTGTTCGTGATGAACAAGACCGAGATCAGACCGATACCGCCGCAAGTCAGCGCGATCATGTGCACCGCCTTGCGGCCCAACCTGTTCGCCACCGCGGGCAACGTGAACGCAACCGTGAAACAGACCACGTTATAAGCGGCAAAGCAAAGCCCGCCCCATTCCGTCGCTTCCGCAAACAACGGCGACTGCTCGTTCGCCGCACCGAACACATGGCGTGCAATCGCCACGCTGAAGAATTGCCACATGCACGGCAGTGCAAACCAGGTGAAAAACTGGACCACGGCGAGTTGTTTCATCGTCGTGGGCATATCGGTTAGTGAAGAGAAGATCTCAGTAAATCCCGCGGCAATCCCCTTTTTCTCGCGTCGCAGACGTTGAAACGCTTCCAAGTCCTCCGGCGGATACTCTTTCGTCGACACTACCGTCACCAGCACGGCCGCCAGAAATACAATCGCGCCGATCTTGAACGAGTAATCGACCGATAGCGGAATGCCCGTCGCCATCACGCCAACAACGCCGAGCGCCGAGAGCAAGTATGGCAGCGCATTCGCCAACGTCTGCCCGATACCGATGAACCAACTCTGCATCACAAAACCGAGCGTGCGCTGTTCTTCCGGAAGCTTATCTGCAACAAACGCGCGAAACGGCTCCATCGTGATGTTGATGCTCGCGTCGAGAATCCAGAGCAGTCCCGCGGCCATCCAGAGCGCCGATGAATCAGGCATGAAAAACAATGCGACACTCGCGAGAATAGCGCCGACGAGGAAGTAAGGACGGCGCCGGCCGAGCCGGTTCCAGGTGCGATCACTCATCGACCCGATGATGGGTTGAATTAGCAGACCCGTTATTGGACCAGCGAGCCAAAGATACGGAAGCTGACTTTCTTCGGCGTGGAGGTACTTGTAGATCGGGCTCATGTTGGCGAGCTGCAAGCCCCAGCCAAACTGAATGCCGAGGAACCCAAAGCTCATGTTCCAGATCTGCCAGAAGCTCAAGCGTGGTTTCTGCATCAGTCCTCCACCAAAACAGCCGCCGATCTGGCAGGTAAAGTAACTTTCAGGGTTCCCTTACTTATTACTATGTTTTTGCTAACGCCCAACCGGTCGTGAAGCACAGATCCCTCCCTCAGAGCGGTACCAAAGCTGATTTCGGCTTCCCGGTCGTCGTTATTGATAACGATGATGATGTCGCCGCGCGAATACGCGTAGTGCTGTTCCGAAACATACAAGTTGATCAGTTTCCCTGTTTGCAGCGCCGGAAGTTGACGCCGCAAACGGATTAGCTTCTGGATGTACGCAAACAACTCCTGCTCTTCCGGAGTGCGTGGGCCACCCGGAAAATCACCGCGCGTCGTCGGCTCGTCCGGACCAGTCATCGCGATCTCGTCGCCGTAATAAAGCTGGGGCACGCCGCGGGTGGTTAACAGAAACGCGTTTGCGAGCTTCAAGCCTGCGATCGTGGCGCCCTTTTCGCTCATGAAGCGGCCATCGTCGTGGCCGCCGAGCAAGGTCACGAGGATTTCGGGATTGGTGTAGAGGTAATCTCGCGCAAGAGTCTTTGGGAGGGCGTCGACAGCGCCACCTTCCCCGAAGGCGTGCCTGATCGAATAGAAGAGCGGAAAATCAAGCAGCGAATCCAAGCCGGAATCGATGCCGTCGAAGCGTACGCGCCCGCCCTGGAAAAACGATGTGTGGACCACGTCGCCGTCCTTTACTTCGCCGACGACTTTGAAATTGGGAAACTCGCGTTTCAGCGCCGCGGTCCAGTCGCGCCAGAACTCGTTCGGCACGTACTGCCACGTGTCCATCCGAATGCCGTCGAGACCGGTGACGCCGATCCACCACAGCGTGTTTTGGATCAGGTACCGTGACACTTCTCGGTCGTGCTGATTGAGATCGGGAAGGAAGTCGAGAAACCAGCCCTCCATCGTTTCGCGTTTTAGTTGTGCGACGGGACGCGGATCGTGCAGCACCCACGTTTGAAAGACGTTCTTCAGGTGGCTCGCCTTCGTGCCGTTGAACCACGCCGGCGTCGGCGGATCGTCAACCCACGGGTGATATGGACCAGTGTGGTTCACGACCTGATCCTGAATGATCTTGATTCCCGATCGATGGGCGGCCTCAACCAGCTCTTGCAGCTTGTTCAGAGTGCCAAAATGCTCCTCGACCGCGTAGAAGTCCTGCGGGTTGTAACCGTGAAAGCCGGTGCTCGGTTTGCCTTCCTTCAACTCGATCTGGTTGAGGCGATCGTAATTGTCGTACCACGGCGTGAGCCAGATCGCGGTGACGCCGAGATCTTTCAGATACGGCAAACGATCGATCACGCCCTGGAGATCGCCGCCGTGGTAGTAAAACTTGTGCTCGCGATCGTAAATGCCGCGCGACTGCGGCGGATCGTTGTTTGACTGATCGCCGTCGCTGAAACGATCGATCATGATCAGGTAGAGCACGTCCGCCGGCGAGAAGCCCTGGAAGCGGCCTTGGCGCTTCAATGCCGGAAGGACTTCAAACGAACCCCGCGCCGAACCGATGTTGATTGTGCGTGTTCCCGGCCGGGCGTTTGGCGCTATCGCGACATCGACAAATGCATACGTGCCGCGTTCGTTGATCTTCGGTACGCCGACAAGGCGCACTCCGGAACCGGAGATTTGGAATCGGCCGTTTTTGAGGTTTTGGCCATGGACCAGCAGACGCACCGGGTTGACAGAGCTTCTGGTCCACCAGCTTGGCGGATCGACCTTAAGCGCCTGGACGTCCTGGGCCAGGGCATTGAGGGACAATAAATTAAAGCAGATACACAGAACCAAGAGGCGACCATATACGGTAGCGAGTTTTTTCAGGCGCTCAGCGATCTCATTTGTGAGCGAACCGGCGCGACAGCGCCACGACCAGTTGCCCTCCGTGCTGTTCGGCAGATTCATGCGCGCCTTCGTGCCCAGCCCCAGCACATCCTGCAACGGCACGATCGCCGTGTTCGCAACGGACGCAAACACGGCGCGGATGAAGTCCCAGTGGATCTCCTTGCCGTCGCTGTTCAAATAGTCCTGACAAAACTTCCGCTCGCGCTCGACCTGTTCCGCCGTGCGCGTCGAGCCTTCGCCGGCGACACTCTCAAACCAGCCAACAGTCGTGTCGTTGTCGTGCGTCCCGGTGTACGCGACCACGTTCGCGATGTAGTTGTGCGGCAGGTCGATGTTTTTCGAGTCGCCGCCAAAGCCAAACTGAAGAATACGCATGCCGGGAAAACCAAATTCATCGCGCAGCGCCACGACGTCAGGAGTGATCACGCCAAGGTCTTCGGCAATGATCGGCACCTGGCCCAGCGTTTTGCGAATCTCAGTGAACAGTTCGCGGCCCGGCGATTCGACCCACTGCCCGCGCTCCGCTGTCTTGTCGCCCCCGGGGATTTCCCAGCACGCCGCGAAGCCGCGGAAATGATCCACCCGCGCGATGTCGACGACTTTCAGCGTGGCGCGCACGCGTTCGATCCACCATTTAAAGCCATCTGCTTCCATGCGTTCCCAGTTGTAGAGCGGATTGCCCCAAAGCTGGCCCGTGCTGCTGAAGTAGTCGGGCGGCACACCGGCAACGACGAGCGGACGGCCGTTCTTGTCGAGCTTGAATTGATCGGGGTTGGTCCAGACGTCCGCGGAGTCCTGGGCCACGAAGATCGGCAGGTCGCCGACGATCTTGATGCCGCGCTCGGTGCAGTAATTCTTCAAAGCAAACCACTGTTTGAAAAACAGAAACTGGTAGAACATCTGTGCTTCGATCTGTTCGTGCAACTGTTCGCGGGCGCGCGCGATCGCCGCGGGTGTGCGTCGTACAAGCGACGCTTCCCACTCGTTCCAGGCGACGCCGTTGTGGGCGTCTTTCAAAGCGCGGAAGAGTGCGTAGTCGTCGAGCCAGTGCGCTTCGCGTTGGGCAAAGGTTTCGAAGGCGCTGCGGAGGCTTGTGTCCGTCGTTTTGGTGTAGTTTTGGTAAGCGTGTTTCAGGACCTGGTTTTTGATCCTGTGCGCCTCACCAAAGTCGACGCGGTCCACATTCAAATCCGGCTTTAAATCCGCGGGCAACAGGCCTTCCGCAACCAGGCGCTCCGGACTAATGAGCAACGTGTTTCCCGCAAACGCTGAGTAGCACGCGTAGGGCGAGTCGCCGTAACCCGTTGGCCCAAGCGGCAAAACTTGCCACAAACTCTGCCCGGCGCTCGCAAGAAAATCGGCAAAACTGTACGCCTCCGGGCCGAGGTCGCCGGCACCGAAACCGCCCGGCAACGACGTCGGATGAAGCAGGATTCCACTGGCTCGCGGAAAGTTCATGATGCTCTGAAAGCGACGGCTGAATTAGCCGGAAGGACAACGTTTGGGCCACGGACCACACGGACTTTCCCAAGCAACGGCGTGAGCGTGTTGAATGGTAGAGTCACCTCTCGCTCGTGGTCGTGACGATTGATACCGATGACGACAGTCTCATTGTTGTCCTGCCGCGCGAAGACGTAAACCTCGTCGTCGTAAAACAGATCAATGAGCCGACCACGGCGGATCGCGGAGTGTTCGCGGCGCAAGCGAATCCAGTCTCTGGTCCACTCAAACATCTGCTGCTGTTTCCCCATGCGCCCGCTCGAGGAAAACGCGCTGACCGGGAAGTCACGACGGTTATCCGGATCTTCTTTTCCCTCCATCGCGATCTCCTCGCCGTAATAAAGCTGCGGTATGCCGCGCACGCTCAGGATGAACGCCGTGTGCAGCATCGCGCCCGTCAGATTGGCGCCCTCGAGCGACAGAAAGCGCGGCGTGTCGTGGTTGTTCGCGAGCACCGTGAGCTTCGACGCATCCGGATACAGAGCGTCG
Organism: Pyrinomonadaceae bacterium; assembly: GCA_036276375.1. Lineage (GTDB taxonomy): Bacteria > Acidobacteriota > Blastocatellia > Pyrinomonadales > Pyrinomonadaceae > PSRF01. The sequence goes on from DASUOZ010000449.1 coordinate 9,484, forward strand.
TACTTCAACTGGTCGCGCAGCGCGCGCACCGGCAGCTTGTTTGTAAAAACGTTGAGCGACGTATTCCAGAGCGCAAAATCGAAAACGGAATCAAGCCGCGTATCGACGCCGTCCCAACCTGTGTGGCCGCCGATGAAAAACGCAGTCTGCGCTGCGTCGCGCTCGAAGACCTCGCCCACCATCCACAATTTCGGGTACTGCCGGTGCAGGGCATTCGACAGGTCGCGAATGAACGTGCGCGGCATGTATTGGATCGTGTCCTGGCGAATGCCGTCAATGCCCGTGACGCCCACCCACCACAACGCGTTCTGAATCTCGTAACGCGCCACCTCCGGCTCATCCTGGTTCATGTCCGGCAGATCGTCGCTAAACCAACCATCGAGCACGTTGCGCACGTCGCGTGGATGCGAATGCGGCGAAAGCAGCACGCTGTTTCTAAAACTGTTGAGCTGATGATTCGCGAGCGTGCCGTGAAACCAGTTCGGTAGCGGCGGATCGTGCACCCACGGATGTTGCGAACCGACGTGATTCGCCACCTGGTCCTGGATGATTTTCAATCCCAACGCACGCGCCTTCGCCACCAACTCGCGCAACGTGGCGAGATCGCCGAAACGATCTTCGACCGTGTAGTAATCGATCGCGTGATAGCCGTGATAGTACGTGTTTGGGCACCACGGCTTGTCGCAACGGTTCACGCCGTTCCAGTTGTCGTGCCAGGGAGTCAGCCACAGTGCGGTGACGCCGAGCTCCTTGAAATACGGCAGCCGGTCGACGATGCCGCGCAGATCGCCGCCGTGATAGGAGCGTGGGTTTTGCGGATCGTTTGGCCCATCATTTGACGAATCACCGTTGGCAAAACGATCGATCATGATCAGATAGATCACATCGTCCGCCGAAATCCCTTCCTTACTGCCGTCCGTAAGGGGCGCTTCTATAGTAAAGGCGGCTTCCGTACCGCCGGCGTTCGTCTCCAGTAGCAGCGAGTATTTACCGGGCTTAGTTGCGGCGCTGATGTGCAGGTCAGCGAAGGCGTAGGTGGAGTTTGCGTTAACCCTAACGTTCGCCACTCGGAAGTTAGC
>DASUOZ010000450.1:0-2289 GCA_036276375.1 Pyrinomonadaceae bacterium
CCACCCGCAGGATATAGAAGCGGGTCTGGAAGCCACCGACTATTACAATCCACCGAACCTGACCTTCCCCTTCGGCAGTTACATCTGCGTCGTGGACATTGACAACGGCACCGGCGAGATCAAGATTCGCCGCTTCGTCGCGGTCGATGATTGCGGCAACATCATCAACCCGATGATCGTCGAGGGCCAGATTCACGGCGGCTTGACGATGGGACTCGGCCCAGCGCTTTACGAGGAGATTCAGTACGACGAGAGCGGTAACATTCTCCAAGGTAGCTTTATGAATTACCTGCTGCCGACGGCGGTCGAAACTCCGAAGTGGGAAACTGCGAACACTGTGACGCCCTCGCCGCATCATCCGCTCGGCGCGAAGGGCGTCGGTGAGTCGGCAACGGTCGGCGCGCCGGCGGCGATCGTGAACGCAGTCGTTGATGCGCTGTGGCATCTCGGTGTGCGGCACATCGACATTCCGATCACGTCCGCTAAGGTTTGGAAGTTGCTGAGAGACGCCGGCGTACGCGAATAGGAACACGTTCAGAGTTCAGCCTTTAGGCTGCTGTTTCGACAGACAAGCTAAAGCTTGAACTCAAAACTGGAAGCGCACTTTGAATATTCAGGATCAATGTAACGAGTTGCGTGCGCGGGAAGAGCCTTTCGTTCTTGCCACGGTCGTCGCTTACAAGAGTCCTCAGTCAGCCAGGCCCGGCTCGAAAGCGATCATCAAGCCCGACGGCACGATGACGGGCTGGGTCGGCGGCGGGTGTGTGCAACCAATCGTCCTGCGCGAAGCGAAGCAGGCATTGCAAACAGGCGAGCCGAAACTCCTGACGATCAGTCCCGACGCGCCGCGTGAGGATTGGCATGGAGTGCAGTCGTTTCGTATGACGTGCGAGGGCGGCGGTTCACTGGAGATTTATCTGGAGCCTTTCCTGCCAAAACCCCAACTCGTTGTCATCGGCTATTCCCCGGTCGCGCAAACCGTCGCCCGCCTGGGCAAACTGCTCGATTTCAAAGTCGTAGTCGCCGATACGGAGGCGAACAGCGAACGTTTTCCCGAAGCGGACCTCGTGCTGACGGATTTCAGTGTCGTCAAAGACCACATCACCGAAGCGAGTTACGTGGTTGTGGCGACGATGGGCAATCGCGATGAGGAAGGGTTGCTGGCCGTCATCGGCACGAGACCGAAATACCTCGGTCTCGTTGCGAGCCGGAAGAAGTCGGAAGCTCTGTTTGAATACGTTCGTGGCGTCGGCGCGAGTGAAGAAGACATCGCGGCGATCACCTGCCCCGCCGGGCTCGAGATTGGCAGCGAAACTTTGGTGGAGATTGGATTGAGTGTGGCAGCGGAGCTCACGCGTATTCGCAGAACGCGATCGGAACAGCCGGTGCTGCAGGCGGAAGCTGCCGCGACAGCGATCGATCCCATCTGCGGCATGACAGTCGACGTCGAAGGGGCGAAGTACAGTTCGGTAGTCGACGGCAAAACCATCTACTTCTGCTGCCTCCGCTGCAAGGAAACATTCGATCATCCACAGATTACACCGATGACACGGCTAAGCAGAAAATCTGTGTAATCTGTGGATACTCTTATGAGCAAGTTCGTCTCGGGATTGGTGTTGGGCGCGGGGGCTTCGGAACGGTTTGGACCACCAAAACAACTATTGCCGTTTCGCGGTACGACGATGCTCGGTTGGGTGGTGGACCAGGCGCAACATGCTGTTGGACTCGACGAGGTTGTGGTTGTTCTCGGGCGGGCGGCCGGCGAGATTCGTGAACGAATGGATTTCGGCGCCGCGCGAGTCGTGGAGAACCCGGTGTTCGGTGAGGGCTGTTCGTCGTCATATCGAGCGGGCATCGGCGCGCTGAATTCCGAGTCCGCGGCGATCATGATTATCCTTGGCGACCTGCCGGGCATCACGCCGGAAATTATTGACCAACTGGCCGGCGAGTGGCGCCAGCGCGACGCGCCGATCGCCCTCTGCTCATACGAAGGACGCAAAGGCCATCCGATGATCTTCGCGCGATCGATGTTTCCGCAACTCGTCGACTTGCACGGCGACAAAGCCGCCTGGAAGCTTGTCGATGCGAACGCAGCGCTGGTCCAGGAGGTTCATTTCAGTTTTCCTTACCCTGATGACATCAACACTCCCGCAGACTTCGAACGCATGACGGGAAAAACAAGTTGAGAGAAGAAGTACGACAAATCCAGCAACTGCTCGAACAGCAGGTCTACATCGCCGATCCGGCGATTGCCACCGCGCTGTATCTTTCGATGGCGCTCGGAAAGCC
>DASUOZ010000451.1:0-4798 GCA_036276375.1 Pyrinomonadaceae bacterium
TTTGTGATTAGCGGCGTGCTTCCGGCGGCGCTGATACTGCTCGGCGTGCTGGTGTTTGGCGGCCGCATCAACTTCTGGCAAGCACTGGCGGTGGTGTTCTATGCGTGGTTGCCGGTGGTCGTGATTCAGAGAGTGCTCGGCCTCGTGATTCTCTACCTGAAATCTCCGGACGACTTACATCCGATCCTGAACCAGGAAACCACACTACAGGACAATCTTGGCATCCTGCTTTCGCCGGCCGACTATCCGGTGCTGTTTGTGATCGCGAGCTTTATCGGTTTGACGTCGTTCTACTGGCTGTGGTTACGCGCGAAGGGCATTCATTTCGGAGGCACGCGCGTCAGCAAGGGGCAGGGTTGGGGCGTGGCGATTACGCTCTGGTTGTTGCTGCTCGTGTTCGTGGTGATCGTTACGGCCCTGTTCCCGCAGTTTATTAGTTAGCGGCGTTACTCGTAACGCAGCGACTCGATCGGATCCAAACGGGCTGCTTTCCACGCGGGCCAGAGGCCGAAGATCAGGCCGATGCCCACGCTGGCGATCAGCCCGCCGACTGGAGCCCACAGCGGCACGTACGAGGGCAGCAACAATCGCAACAGCAGCGTCAGTCCCCAACCGATCGACAAACCCACAATCCCGCCGAGTCCCGTCAACGTCGCCGCTTCAATCAGAAACTGCCACATGATGTCGCTGCGCCGCGCGCCGATTGCCTTGCGCACGCCGATCTCGCGCGTGCGTTCAGTGACTGACACCAGCATGATGTTCATCACGCCGATTCCACCCACCATCAGACCGACCGAAGAGATGACGACCATCGCGATCGCGAGGCCCGCTGTAATCGAGCGGAAGTTGTCGAGAATACTCTCGGACGTTTCCATGCCGAAGTTATCGTTGGCCGCAAACGGCACCTGGCGGCGCACGCGCAACATGTCGCGCACCTGGTCCTTCGCCGCGTCCATCATGCCGGCACGCGCGACCGCGAGGATGTAGATGTCGTCTGCGTTTGGTTTTAGTTTCTGCGCGACATTGAACGGCACGTAGATCACGTTGTTCTGATCGTCGCTACCGCCGCCGATGAGAAACTGTTCGCGTTTTTCGAGTACGCCGACGACGCGAAACTCCTGCGTGCCGATCTTGATCATTTGTCCGACCGGCGAGCCGAGCTTGAAGAAGTCGTCCGCCACTTTCGAACCGACGACACAGACTTCCTGGTTCGTTTCATTCTCGGTTTGCGTGAAGAAGCGGCCTTCGGAGATGACCTGCGTGCCGGCTCTCTCGAAATCCGGCAATGTGCCCTGGAGCGCGACTTGCGCGGAGGTCTTGCCGCTGCCAGAAACCATCAACTTGCGGCCAAACCAGTTGTTCGTGATATCGAGGAAGGGAACTGCAAGTTCGACTGTGGGCAACTGCTGCAAAGCGATCGCGTCGTCGTACGTCAATTCCTTGCGCATGCGCTCTTCGCGCGACATGCGGCCGATGTGAATGCCCGGATTGTACTTGCTGATATAAATCGAGCGCGTGCCGAACGACTCGACTTCGCGCGTCACCGAAACGTCGATACCGCTGATGATCGAGGCAATCAACATCACCGTGATGATGCCGATCACGACGCCGAACACCGTCAGAAACGAGCGCAGCTTGTTGGCCCGCAACGTGGACAACGCCATTATCAGGTTTTCGTAAATGTCGCTTCGCAGTATTCGAATCATTTTACTCAGCTCTCAGGGCTTCAATCGGATCCAGCCGGGCTGCCTTCCAGGCGGGAAAGAGTCCCGACACCACGCCCGCCGCGCCCGACACTCCCAGCGCTCCCAGGATTGCCAGAATCGACAAGTACGTGGGGAAAATCAAGGCCGTTACGACAATGCCGACGAGCCACGCCAGAAATATCCCCACGGCGCCACCCATCGTCGACAGCATCACTGCTTCGAATAGAAACTGCTTCAGAATATCATTTTGCCGCGCCCCCAACGACTTTCTGATCCCGATCTCTTTCGTGCGCTCCGTCACGGACACGAGCATGATGTTCATAATCACGATCGCGCCGACGACGAGGGCGATAAACGGCACCGCAATCGCGACGATGAAGATCGTGCCGAATAAACGGTCGCGCAAGCCGGTGATCGCGTCGGGCGTGACGATGCCGAAGTTGTCCTTTTCGCTTGGTCCAAGCTTGCGCCGGCCGCGCATCAGGAAGCGTGCCTCTTCCACCGCGTCGTTGAAAAGTTCGTCGCTGATGGACGTCGCGACGAAATAAAGCGAACGTTGCCGGATCAGTCCGCCGTAGTTTACGGAGTAGGTCTTCAGCGGAACGATGATGAAGTTGTCCTGCGGAATGCCGAAGACGGTTCCTTTCGCTGCTTCCACGCCGATGACACGATACGGAATACCGCGGATCGTGATCTCCTGGCCCACCGAGTTGCCGGAAGGGAAGAGTTTGTCGGCGACGTCGTAGCCGATGTAAGCAACGCGCGCGGCGTTTTCGTTCTCGGGCTCGGCGATGAAGCGTCCCTCGAGCACGTCGCGGTCCTCGATGTCGACGCAGTTGGCGGTTGCGCCGGAGACAAAGATGTCTTCCAGCACTTCATTACCGCGTTTCACTTCGGATGGTGTTACGCGAGCGCGCGCCCCGATCTTTCCGATCAGCACGGCACGTTCTTTCAGGTACTCATAATCGTCGAGTGTGAGCTCTTTGTTGCGGCGTTGCGCGGCGGCGATGGTATCGGTGTCTTTAAAGTCTTCGAGTGGATTGAAGCGCTGAATGGTGAAAGACTTCGCGCCGATGCCCGCGATCTTCTCGTCGACGTAGCGATTAAAGCCCTGAATCAGCGACACAACCACGACGAACGCCGTGACACCGACGATCATACCGAGCAGCGTCAGCGCCGAGCGCAGCTTATGCGCCCAAATGGCGGCGATCGCCAATTTGAGAGTTTCCAGGAATTTCACAGTTAACTATTCCCAGCGCAGGGCGTCGATCGGGTTCAGGCGAGCGGCTTTCCATGCCGGCCAGAGACCAAAGACTATTCCAACTGCCGCGGAGATTCCCACGCCAACTCCGATGGCCCAAAGAGGTACGTACGCAGGCAGCGGCGAGTATTTGTTCATCAACAGACTCGCGACTTCGCCGACCGCCAGTCCTGCGAAACCACCAATCGCCGTCAACACGACGGCTTCGATCAGAAACTGCGACAGGATGTTGAACTTCGTCGCGCCGACTGCTTTGCGCACCCCGATTTCCTTCGTTCGCTCCGTGACCGAGACCAGCATGATATTCATAACGCCGATCCCGCCAATCATCAAAGCCACAAATGAGATTGACGTTAGCACCAGTGCGGTTGCTCCGGTCAGTTGGTTGTAGACGTCCAGCAGTGAGTCCTGTGACGAAATGCCGAAATTGTTTGGCTCGGCCGGAGGCACTCGCCGGCGGCGCCGCAGAACGTCGGTGATCTCGTCAATCGCAGACTTCACTTCTGCGCGCGAACTCGGCCGCACAATCACGAAGAACACAACTTCCGGAAAGGGTCGGTCAGGATAATACTTGTCGAACGTCGTTATGGGAATAAAAATCGAGTTATCGCGCGACTGCCCGAAGAAGTTGCCCAGCGGTTCCATCACGCCGATCACACGATACGGACTACCCTCGATGCGTACTTCCTTATCGAGCGGGTCTTCGTAAGGAAACAACGCCTGCTTGACGTCCACACCCAGAATCACGACGTTGGCGCGGTCCTGCATGTCGATGTCGCTGATGAACCGGCCGCTGCCGATGTACTGGCTGTGAACGAATTCATAATACGGCGTGACGCCGAGGAGAATGGGTGTGTCCGTTTGCTTGTCCTGGTACCGCATGGTCGCCGACAACAGGCGATGAATCGGCGAGACGCCCACGACCGATTGCGCTTCATGGCGCAGTGCTTCGGCGTCGTCCATCGTCAGGTCTTTGCGATGAATCTCGTCCGGGCCGGGCGGGCGGCCAAAACTCGGTTCAAACTTCGACACGAAAATCGTGTTCGATCCGAGCGACTCGATCTGATCGGCGAAGGCCTTGTTCAGTCCCTGAATGATCGACACCATGAAGATAACGGTCACGACGCCGACACTCACGCCCAGGATCGTTAACGACGAGCGCAGTTTGTTTGTGCGCAACGTGTCCAGCGCCATCAGGGCCGACTCTTTGACGTCTTCGAATCTCATTCAGCCCTCAACGCCTCGATCGGATCGAGCTTCGCTGCGCGCCAGGCGGGCCACAGTCCACTGACGATTCCCACCACGGAAGACACGCCGACACCCAACACCGCCGACGCGACACTTACCAGCAACGGAAACCCGATCAACGCAGAAATAATGTAAGCCAACCCAAATCCGGTGCCGACGCCGATCGCGCCGCCGATGGCGGTCACGGTCACTGCTTCGATCAAAAATTGCGTCAGGATGTCTTTGCGCCGCGCGCCGATGGCTTTGCGAATGCCGATCTCCTTCGTCCGCTCAGTTACCGAGACGAGCATGATGTTCATCACTACGATGCCGCCGACTACGAGCGAGATCGCGGCGACGCCGATCGTCACGATGTAGATGTTTGAAGTCGCCGAGCCGTAAAGGTTCAAAAACACGTCCTGCGTTTCGAGCGAGAAGCCTTCGTCCTGAACGCTGTCCATCTCCAGACCGCGCCGGTTGCGCATGATGGTCCGCACCTGGTCTTCGGCTGCTTCGAGTTGTTCGGCGGCCGGCACCTGAACAAAGACGACGATCGATCGCCGGGCGCCGTAGGCTTTCTGATACGTCGAATACGGAATGTAGA
>DASUOZ010000452.1:0-8706 GCA_036276375.1 Pyrinomonadaceae bacterium
AATGCTCGAATTTACACCACTTCTGCTATAATCCGACTTCGAATTCAAGCTCTTCTCTTATTTAGCAGTAAAAATACATCCCGCGCGTTGTTTAATCTGCTAATCGACGTGTAGGTGTAGACTAGCCGCACAAGGCAATTCTATGTCAGAAGACAGGAAGCAGCCTGGTTCCGAAGAACCTATGCGACCGGACGGGTCGCCAGCCGATTCGTCCGGAACGCCCTCACCATCCGCGATTCCACCTGCAGGAGAATTAGCCGGCGCCGACGCTGAAAAAGCAGCGATGGTCGAGCAGGCGAAATCGCGTGTCGCTGCCGTGAAGGAGTCGTTGGCCGGAGAACAACCCGCGGCGGGCGCGCCCAAACCACCAGTTAAAAAGAAAGAAGAAGGACCGAAACCAACCGACGCCGCGAATCATCCGCTCGTGCAACGGCTTAAGGCAAAGTTTGGTGCGGGCATCGGCGAAGCGTCTGAGTTTATCGGCCAACTGTCCGTGCACGTCGATCGCGAACAGATCGTGGAGGTTTGCGACTATCTCAAGTCTGACAAGGAAACCGATTTTGACTACCTCTCGGACGTGACGTGCGTGCACTACCCGGACCGCCTCGATGCGCCTTTCGAGATCGTCTACAACCTGTTTTCGATCGCGAACAACGAGCGCGTGCGTTTGAAAGTGGCCGCTGTCGACAACGTCGGTAGCGTCACGAGTGTTTGGCCGGCTGCCAACTGGCTCGAACGCGAAGTGTTCGACCTGTTTGGTATTCGTTTCAACGGCCATCCCGATTTGCGCCGGCTGCTGCTCCCGCCCGATTGGGAAGGCTACCCGTTACGCAAGGACTATCCGCTCGAGTTCATTGAGAACGCGTGGACTGAAAAGCATCTGCCGGAAATGACTGACGTGCAGTTGGAGCAGTTGCAACAGCGGCGCGCGTACGGTCTGGAGATTTTGTCGGTGCCGCAGGAGCGCATGATGCGCGACATCTTTCGCGGCGGCAAAGAAGTGATGCCGAAAGACAAATGACGCCGAAAGAGATCGCCGCTCATTACAACGCGAAAGTGTTCGATACGCCTGGCGCGGCGCAGGAGGCGGGGTTTGTGTTGAGTGAAACCGCGGAGCCGCGAAACGTTTGGAACAAAGCGAGTGCGGCAAATGCGATCGTGCTGAAGCTGGTGGAGCAGAAGGCGAGTGGCGCGGCTGACGAGATTGGGCTGGTGATTGAACCGTGGCGAGTGACGGGTTGTTATAAACCGCACGCGTCGGAAGCGCCCGCAGCATAGAAACCTTTCCACAGATTACGCAGACTTCTGTGTAATCTGTGGATGGCTTGAATCAATATGCATCAGGTAGAAATAGCGACAACACAAGAGACCCTGCTCGACAGCCCGGAGATGGTGCTGAACATGGGTCCGCAGCACCCGTCGACGCACGGCGTGTTGCGCGTTGTCCTGAGACTCGACGGCGAGACCGTGATCGATCTCGACTGCGATATCGGTTACCTCCATCGCGGCATGGAGAAGATCGCCGAGAACCGCATGTACACGATGATCGCGCCTTACTGGGATCGTCTCGACTACATCGCGGCGGTTTCCAACGGTCTCGTGTGGGTCGAAACGGTCGAGCAAATGATGGCTCTCCCGGTTCCGCCCCGAGCACACTACCTGCGCACGATCCTGACGGAGCTCAACCGCATCGCATCACACCTGCTCTGGCTCGCCACCCACGCGCTCGACATCGGCGCCGTCACCGTTCTGCTGTGGGCGCTGCGCGAGCGCGAAGAGATTCTGAAGATTTTTGAACGGCAGTTTGGCGCGCGTTTGACGTGTCACGCGTGGCGCGTCGGCGGTATGCCAAACGACGCTTACGACGAGTTCGAAAAGGACGTCCGGCAGTTTACGAACAACTTTCCGAAGCGTCTCGACGAGTACGAGACGGTGCTTTCCGAAAACCGCATCTGGTTGAGTCGCACAGTCGGCATCGGTGTCATTTCCGGCCCCGAAGCGATTGCGATCGGTTTGTCAGGTCCGGCGCTGCGTGGGTCGGGCGTGGCGTGGGACGTGCGCAAGTCGCGGCCGTACGCGGCTTATGCCGACATGGACTTCGATATTCCCCTGGGTGAAAACGGTGATACTTATGATCGTTATCTGGTCCGATTAGAAGAGATGCGGCAGTCGCGCCGCATCGTCGTGCAGGCGTTGGATAACCTGCCGGATGGTCCAGTGAACGCGAAGCTGCCGAAGGTAGTGAAGCCGCCCGCGGGCGATTACTACCATTCGATCGAAGGACCGAAAGGCGAGATTGGTTGTTATCTCGTTTCCGACGGCAGCGCGCAGCCGTATCGCGTACGCGTTCGCCCGCCGTCATTCGTTAATCTACAGGCGTTGAAACAGATGTGCGTCGGTCACCTTGTGGCTGACGTCGTGGCAATCATTGGCACGCTCGATATTGTGTTAGGAGAGATCGATCGCTGATAACTGCATGTTTCTTCTCGGTCCGATAAATTTCCTCAACGATTTTTTGCTGGGATACTTCAGCCAGGAAACGATCAACTATTTCCTCTGGCCGCTCTTACAAATAGGCCTGGTCGTGACGCTCGTAGCGTTGTGGGTCGCCTATGCGACGTATCTGGAACGAAAGATCTCGGCGTTTATTCAGGCACGCCTCGGACCGATGCGCGTCGGACCCTGGGGACTGCTCCAGCCGATTGCTGACGGTCTCAAGTTGCTGGTCAAGGAAGACTTCATTCCCGAGAACGCCGATCGCTGGATCTTTTTCTTTGCGCCCTACATCGCAGTCGCGTCTGCTTTCATCGTGTTTTCCGTAATACCGTTTGGGCCCGACTGGGCGGTGATCGCCGACGTCAACATCGGTCTGTTGCTCGTGTTGGCCGTGTCGAGTGTCGGCGTGCTGGCGTTGATACTCGCAGGCTGGTCTTCAAACTCCAAATACGCCTTGCTCGGCGGCTTGCGTTCGAGCGCGCAGATGGTTTCTTACGAAGTGGCGATGGGTCTCTCGCTGATCGGCGCTTTGATGTTTGCGCGGACGTTGTCGCTCTCGGGCATCGTCGGCGCGCAGGGCACGGATTCGATCTGGTACGTGCTTTATCAACCGGCCGGGTTTCTGCTGTTTCTGATCAGCGGCATTGCCGAAAACAATCGCGCGCCGTTTGATTTGCCGGAGGCTGAATCCGAACTCGTCGCCGGTTTCCACACGGAATACTCCGGTATGCGCTGGTCGCTCTTTTTCATGGCTGAGTACGCGGCGATGGTCGTCGTTTCTGCGGTTGCCGCCACGGTGTATCTCGGCGGCTGGTACTTCCCGTTTGTCTATCGCCTCGAGGAGGCTGGTTATCACAACCTGTATGTGCTCGTCAGTCTGCTGGTGTTTCTGGTTAAGGTTTCAATTATCCTGTACATCTATTTCTGGTTGCGTTGGACCCTGCCGCGTTTTCGTTACGACCAGTTGATGGACATCGGTTGGAAGTGGTTGATTCCGGCGGCGCTCATAAACATCGCGCTGTCGGCGCTGGCAATCGTCGCCGTGCAGGCGATGAACGGTTGGCGCGGAATGAGGACGATCGAGTTTATCGATCGTGGCTTGAATCTGACGCTCCAGGGCAAAGTGATCGTGATCGTGTTCGGCGTGGCCGGTTTGTTCATCACCGCCTTGCTGATGTCGCGCATCAACTGGCGCTCGCGCGATTTCAATCTCAAGACGCAGCGGCGAAATATTCGGCTGGTGAATCTGCCAAAGGGCAAGCCGGCAGTTTCCGCAAGTGAGGTGTAGTAATGCCTTTAGTTAAGACTCCAAAACCGACGTGGTCGCAGAAGCTGAAACGCTTCTTCATGATCGATCTGATCAAAGGACTCGCGCTCACGCTGAAATACAACCTCGGCGCAATCACCGACAAAGACGCGGTCGCGGGCAAGGGAATTTACACCGAGCAGTATCCGAAAGTGCGTCCCGACGTCGCGCCGCGTTTTCACGGCGCGCCACGGTTGAACATGGATCCGGAAACGCACGACACGCTCTGTATCGCCTGCAACCTCTGCGCGGTCGCGTGTCCGGAAGACTGCATCGACGTGATTCCCATGGACGTCGAGATCATCGTCGCCGGCAAGCCGCGCCGCAAGAAAGTGCTCGACGAATTTATCTTCGACACATCGCGGTGCATGTTCTGCGCGCTCTGCCAGGAAGCGTGTCCGACGGCTTGTTTGGAGCTGACGCAGGAGTTTGAGCTCGCAACTTACTCACGCGCCGGATTTGTGTGGAACCGCGAGATGTTGGAACAAGGTCGGGAAACAGTGAAGTACACAAGCTAAGGCATTGGCCACAAAGAAGCACAAAAAGCGCAAAGAATTCAATAAAACTGCTTGTGCATTTTGTGCCTTTTTGTGGCTTTAAGACGATGACTCTTACCGGTTACGAAGCGCTCTTTTTCTGGATCTTCGGACTCGCTGCGATCTTTGCGGCGCTGCTGACGGTGATGGCGCGCAATGCAGTGCATAGTGCGCTGTTTCTGATCTCGTCGCTCGTTTCCATCGCGGCGTTGTTTGTGCTCGCGGGCGCGGAGTTTATTGCGGGCGTCCAGATCTTGGTTTACGTCGGCGGCGTGATGGTCCTGTTTCTGTTTGTGATCATGCTCGTCAACGTCAGCGCCGAAGAACGGGGCCGCGAACAGATCTTCAACAGGCAGCGGCAGGTCACCGCGAGTTTGATCTTTTGCTTCCTGCTCGTAGCCGGCGTGCTCTCCGCTGTTAACAAAGGTTACCGCGGGTTGAAGGCGCAGCATCCGCAACAGGAAGCCGCGGTCGCGCCGGCCAGCCCGGATGGTCCAAGCAACGCAACCGGGTCCAGTGTGATGACTAGGGACACTGAGCGAGTCGGCGGCAGTCTTTATCGTTACGCAGCGTTGCCGTTTGAAATCGCCAGCGTGCTGTTACTGGTAGCCATCATCGGCTCGGTCATGTTGGCGCGTACACTGAAACAGGAAGCTTCTGCCGACGACGTCGATCCCGAAACCTTGCAAGAAGAAATAGCGCGGGATCCCGAGCTCGCCAAGGTGGAACCACAGTCAGAATGACTATGCTCAATTCTTTTATTCCTGCGCTGGCGTTTCTCTTTCAGGAAGTTGAAGGCGGCATGCTTTCGCAGATGAAGTATGCGGCTACGCATCCCGACCTGTCGAAATTTCTCGTGATCGGCGCGTTGCTCTTCATCATCGGCGTGGCGGGTGTCTTAACGCGGCGCAACATCATCGTCATCTTCATGTCGATCGAGTTGATTCTCAACGCCGCTAATCTCAACTTCGTCGCGTTCTCACGTTACCTGCAGGAAACGGGCAGCATGAACGCGGTCGCGGGCCAGATCTTCACGGTCTTTGTGATCGTCGTGGCCGCGGCTGAAGCAGCGATCGGACTGGGAATCGTGATCGCGCTTTATCGAAACAAGGAAACCATCTGGGTAGACGAGATCGATCTGCTGAAGTGGTGAAATGTACAAATACATCTGGCTAGTTCCCCTGCTACCACTGCTTGGCGCCGCCATCAACGGCCTCTTAGGTCGTAAGTTTCGTTTTTCCGAAACGCTGATCGGCGGCATCGCGGTCGGGTCCGTTGCCCTGGCTTTCCTCATCAGTGTCGCGGCCGTGTTCTCGTATGGAGCCGGGCAGTGGCCCAACGCTTACTTAACCAGCCAGGACGGTTTTAGTTTCAACTGGATTCCCGGCGGCGCAGTTCAAATCAACCAGGGACCTCTATCCGGCTACGCACTGCTCAACATCGAATGGAGCTATCAGTTAGATCCACTTTCGGCGATTTTCATGTTGATCGTGACCGGCGTCGGTCTTTGCATCTTCATCTTCGCGACCGGTTACATGCACGGCGAGGCCGGGTTCTATCGGTTTTTCGCGTACATGGGTCTGTTCATGTTCGCGATGCTCGTCCTGGTGATGGGCTCAAACTTCCTGATGATGTTTGTCGGTTGGGAAGGTGTCGGTCTCTGTTCTTATCTCTTAATCGGTTATTACTTCGATCGCCAGGAAGCCGCGAACGCCTCGCGCAAAGCCTTCATCACCAACCGCATCGGCGACTTCGGTTTCGCACTCGCGATCTTCGGCATCATCGCTACATTCGGCAGCGCGCAGTACACGCAGGTCTTCGAACAGGCGAAGGGTTTTCCGCTGGAGACGCTCGGCCACTGGGGCATTCTTTCGTGGATCGCGCTCGGACTCTTCATCGGCGCCTGCGGGAAGTCGGCGCAGCTTCCGTTGCACGTCTGGCTGCCGGACGCGATGGCTGGTCCAACTCCGGTCTCCGCCCTGATCCACGCCGCGACGATGGTCACCGCCGGGCTCTACATGGTGACGCGCACAAACGTCATCTTTCAGCATTCGCAGACGATGCTGCTGGTCGTGGCGCTCGTCGGCATGGCCACGGCGATTTTCGCCGCGACGATCGGAATCACCCAAAACGACATCAAGAAGGTTTTGGCGTACTCGACCGTCTCGCAACTCGGTTTCATGTTCATGGCCTGCGGCGTCGGCGCGTTTGTGATCGGCATCTTCCACGTGATGACGCACGCGTTTTTCAAGGCGCTGATGTTCCTCGGCGCCGGCAGCGTGATTCACGGCATGCACCACGAGCAGGACATGCGCCGCATGGGCGGTTTGAAGAAGTACATGCCGTACACCTACTGGACGTTCTTCGCGGGATGGCTCGCGATCTGCGGCATCATTCCGTTCAGTGGTTTCTGGTCCAAGGACGAGATCCTTTGGAATGCGGCCTCTACCACGCAGATCCCGCTCGGTTGGCTCGTGTGGCTGATCGGAACGATAGCCGCGGTCTGCACTGCGTTTTACATGACGCGCCTGATGGCGATGACGTTCTGGGGCAAGGAGCGCTTCCTCGCGGGACACGCCGGTGGCGAGGCAGATGAGGCGCATGCGTCGGCTTACGACAAAGGCCTCGCGGCACATGATGCGGTTCTTCCGTCAGCGGGTGATCGTCCGCGTCACGAACCCGGCGAGCACGTTGGACCAGTGCACGAAGACGTTGCGGCTCACGTCGCTACAGGCGGACATGCCCACGCACACGATGGACATCAGCACGGCGCGCACCTGCCGCACGAGTCGCCGCCGTCGATGTGGGTGCCGCTGGCTGTGCTGGCAGTGCTGGCGACTGTCGGTGGTTTGGTCGGGATTGGACCAGCGTTTCATTTCATCACCGGGACAGACCACCCCGGCGGCCGAGTCAACATTGTCAACTGGCTGAACCCGATCATCTGGGACCCGGCGACGAAGGAGTTCAAAAGCGCTGAAGGTAGTCATGCATCCGCTCCCGTAACAACGGGTGAACACGGAGCAGAGCCGGTTGATGAAGCCGCCCACGGCGCCGCGCCCGCAGCCACAGGATTCAATCTGGCTCATGCGGTCGAAAGCGCCACGCACAGCCACCTGCTGACCGAGTGGATCTTCATCGGCATTTCACTTGTCGCGGCCGGCATCGGCATGTTACTCGGCGGGCTCTTCTACGTCTGGCGTCCGAGTTTGCCCGATATCTGGGCCGCACGACTGCGCCCGCTTTATCTCGCGAGCTACAACAAGTACTGGGTCGATGAGTTTTACGGGTTAACGATCACGCGCCGCACGATGGACCTCGCGCGCGCTGTTTTCTCGTTCGACTCCAAACTGATCGACGGCATCGTCAACGGGCTCGCGGCGCTGAGCCGGTTGATCAGCCGCATCGTCGGCGGCATCGATAAGTATTTCGTCGACGGGCTCGTCAACTCGATCGCCGCTTTCATCTTGCGTTTGATGTCGCCGCTGCTGCGCGCGGCGCAAACCGGTTTCACACAGAATTACGCGCTCATCATGGTTCTCGGGCTAATGGTTGCCGTGGCTGCGTTCTTCGCAAAGGACATCGCGCGAGACATCGCCGAGGCGCTGCGAAACGTTTTCGCGGCGATCATGTGATCACAAATCTTATGGACAACTACATTCTTTCTTTCATCACCTGGTTGCCGGCGGTCGGCGCCATCCTCATTCTGGCGCTCATGAAGAAAGACCAGGGAAGCCTGATCAAGCGCTTCGCCACCGCGTGGTTCGCGCTCGACTTCATCCTGTCGTTGTGGTTGTTGAAGTACAACCGCACCGCGGGCGGCATGCAGTTTCTCGAGGACCACGAGTGGATCCCGATCATCGGCGCGCGTTACCAGATGGGTGTCGACGGCGTCGCCGTGCTGCTGATCGTTTTGACGACGTTGCTGGGCGCCATCGCGGCGTTGTCATCTTGGGACTACATTCAGAAGCGTGAGAAGGAATACTACGTTCTGTTGCTGTTGTTGCAGACGGCCGTCATCGGCGTGTTTGCTTCAATGGACCTGTTTCTGTTCTACCTGTTCTTTGAAGTGTCGCTGGTGCCGATGTACTTCCTGATCGGTATCTGGGGCGGTGAGAACCGTCTGTACGCGGCGATCAAGTTCTTTCTTTATACGCTGGTCGGTTCGGTCGTGATGCTGCTCGGCGTTTTGAAGATGTACTTCCTGACGCAGGACACGGCACTCGGCGGCCAGATCGCGAATGAGACCATCCGCGTGCTCGCCGGCAACGATGCTGCGGCACAACTCGCTGCCAGCTCGATGCAAACAGCCGCTGAAAACGGAACCGGCACGTTCAACATCCTCTACATGCAGGCAATGGGCTCGGTGCT
>DASUOZ010000453.1:0-2381 GCA_036276375.1 Pyrinomonadaceae bacterium
TGACTACGCGCGCGCGGTCGCGGAGCAAGTTGCCGACGGTCGAGTTGAACAGGGACTGCTGGTTTGTGGTTCGGGAACCGGAATGGCGATCACGGCGAACAAAGTTCCCGGCGTGCGCGCCGCCGTCGCATGGTCTGAAGAAATTGCACGACTCGCGCGACAGCACAACGACGCAAACGTGCTTGCCATCGGCGCGCGCACCACGCCGCCTGACGAAATCCCGAAGATCGTGCGTGCCTGGTTTGCGACGGAATTTGAAGGCGGCAGACATGCTGCGCGCGTGGAGAAGATTTGTGACGTGGAGAGAAGAGATAAATGAGCAGAAACGCACCACTCGCCGAAGTCGATCCTGTGATCGCCGGCGCTATCGACAACGAAGTCGCACGACAGGCAAACGGCCTCGAACTCATTGCTTCAGAGAATTTTGTCAGTGAGGCAGTGCTCGAAGCGGCGGGTTCAGTGTTCACAAACAAGTATGCCGAGGGTTATCCGGGCAAGCGTTATTACGGCGGTTGTGAGTGGACGGACGTTGTCGAGCAAACTGCTATCGATCGCGCGAAAGAGTTGTTTGGCGCCGGCCATGCCAACGTGCAGCCACACAGCGGTGCGCAGGCAAACATGTCTGTGTATCTCGCGGCGATTCAGTATGGCGATCAGATTCTCGGTATGAACCTCTCGCATGGGGGCCATCTCACGCACGGTCATCCTTTGAACTTCTCAGGCATCAGTTACAAAGTTGCCGACTACGGCGTGTCGCGAGAGACAGAGCAGATCGATTACGACGAGTTGCAGAAGATCGCTGAAGAGCATAAGCCCAAGCTGCTCGTGTGTGGTGCGTCGGCTTATCCGCGTACGATCGACTTCGAGCGTATCGGTGAGATCGCGCGTAGCGTTGGCGCACGGATGTTTGCCGATATTGCGCACATCGCAGGACCAATTGCTGCCGGGCTTCATCCTTCGCCTGTTCCGCATGCCGATTACGTCACGACCACAACGCACAAGACATTGCGTGGTCCACGTGGAGGTCTGATCCTTTGCCGCGAAGAACATGCGAAAGAGATCGATCGCAGGGTTTTTCCGGGTGTGCAGGGTGGACCACTGGTGCACATCATCGCCGCAAAGGCAGTGGCACTCGGCGAGGCGTTGCGTGAAGATTTCAAAGAGTATCAGCGGCAGGTGTTGAAGAATGCGAAAGCGCTTGCGAGCGAACTCCAGGAGCAGGGACTGCGGCTCGTCTCCGGCGGCACTGACAATCACCTGATGCTCGTGGACGTTTGGATGGACGGCAAAGGCATCACTGGTAAAGATGCGGAGAAAGCACTCGAAGCCGCGTCGATCACGGTAAACAAGAACACGATTCCGTTTGATCAGAACAAACCTTTCGTCGCTTCAGGATTGCGTATCGGGACACCGGCCGTGACGACGCGTGGTATGAAGGAACCCGAGATGCGTGAGATCGGTCGTCTGATCGCGGAAGTGATTCACGCTCCCGAATCGGAAGAAGTGAGAAACAAAGTGAAGCGCGACGTGGCGGATCTCACCGCCCGCTTCCCGCTCTACGCACGCCGTTTAAAAGCCGCGGATGCACACGGATAAACACGAATGCTGGAAGTTTTTGGGCCTGAGGGGCTGATTGCCCAGGCGCATCCGGAGTATGAGTATAGGCCGGGCCAGGTTGAGATGGCGCGGGCCGTAATGAGTGCGTTTGAGGATAAGAGGCACCTCATTGTCGAGGCTGGGACTGGGACCGGGAAGACGCTCGCTTATCTCGTCCCTGCTGTCGCTGCGGCGCTGGGTGGCAATGGCCGCGTCATCGTTTCCACCGGCACCAAGAATCTCCAGGAACAGTTGATGGAGAAAGACATTCCCTTTCTCCAGAGCGTACTTCCGAAACCGTTCTCGGCGACCTACATGAAAGGTCGAAGTAACTACGTTTGCCTCAATCGTCTCGCGCGTGCGCAATCGTCGCCAGTGCTCGAAGGTCTCGACGAAGTGGATTACTTTGACGAAGTCTGCCACTGGTCGAGGGAAAGCGAGACGGGCGATCGGGCCGAACTCGCAAACCTTCCAGAGCCGCTATCGTTCTGGCGTCACATCGATGCGCGTTCCGAATCCTGCCTGGGCCAGAAATGTCCTGACTTCGATCCGTGTTTCATCACGCGCATGCGCAATCGTGCGCAGGAAGCTGACATCGTCGTCGTCAATCATCATTTGTTCTTTGCCGATCTGAGTTTGCGCGACAGCAACTACGGTTCAGTGCTGCCGGATTACACGGCAGTGATTCTTGACGAGGCGCATCTGATTGAAGAAGTGGCTTCGGAGTATTTCGGCGCGCAAGTTTCGAACTACCAGATCGAAGATCTCGTCCGCGATCTCGGAAT
>DASUOZ010000454.1:0-3762 GCA_036276375.1 Pyrinomonadaceae bacterium
CGCCCTTGCGCAGCGCCGTCCAATACACCAGCGCCCAGGAAGAACTGCCACCCTGGATTCCCCCTTCAACCAGCGCCGACTTCGGCGCCGCGGGAGCCATCTACTTTCCAGTACAGACCGATCAGGGCCGCCGTTTCATAATTGTGGTGCTCGATTCGGCAAATATTCTCACCAACTTCTTCGAGCGCCAGGCCACCCGTTCGGCCCTGGGCACGCTTGCCGTCCTCTTTGTGACGACGCTCGTGACCGGTTTCTTCGTCTGGCGGTTTACGCGGCCCGTGAAAGAACTCTCCACCGCCGCACGTAAAGTCGCCGGTGGAAACTTCGACGTCCAGGTCGCTTCAGAACGTCGGGACGAGATGGGCACGCTCGCTGCAGCGTTCAACGAGATGACGGCTAAACTCGGTCGCGCACGCGAACTCGAAACCCAATTGCACCAGGCCGAGAAAGGCGCCGTCGTCGGACGACTGGCGGCGGCCATCGCGCACGAGATTCGAAATCCGCTCAATTACATCAACCTGACGCTCGATCATCTGCGCTCGTCATTCGCGCCGGCAGACCCGTCGAAGCGAACAACCTTCGTGCAGCTTACCGATCAACTCAAGGCCGAAGTCGCGCGCATCAATCGTCACATCACTGACTTTCTGAAATACTCGCGACCGTCGAAGCTCGAATTGCAGGAATTAGATATCCGTGCGGAGGCAGAGGATGCTTTGCGATTTGTCGCGGTACGCGCCGTAGACTGTGGCATCGAAACGAAGATCGAGCAGGATGGGACGTTACCGCGCGTGCTCGGCGACCGCGAATCGCTGCGTTCGGTCCTCACCAATCTGGTGATCAATGCCGTCGAAGCAATCGACGGCGACGGCGGCAGTGTTGCCATCCGTCTTTCGAACACGGACCAAAACTCTGTTAAGGTAGAGGTCATCGATACAGGACGCGGTATCTCCCCTGACGACATTTCGAAAGTGTTCGAGCCGTACTTTTCAACGAAGGAGACAGGCACCGGACTGGGCCTCGCAATCGTGAAGAAAGCGATCGACGATCACGGCGGCACGATCAGCGTCGCTTCAAAAGAAGGCAGTGGTACTACGTTCACCATCATCCTACCGGCTAGAGAGAAGGCACATGGCACGCAAGAGCATACTGGTAGTTGACGACGAGAAAGCGCAAAGAGAAATCCTCGAAATGATTCTGTCCGGCGAGGGCTACGACGTGACTACGGCCGCGTCCGGCGAAGCCGCGTTGAAGTTTGCCAGGGATCGCCGGTTTGATCTCGCCTTGACGGACCTGAAGATGACGGGCATGGACGGTATCGAGCTATTGCAACACCTGCTCGCTTACGACTCCTCGATCATCGTGATCCTGTTGACCGCCCACGGCTCCATCGAGTCGGCCAAGGAAGCACTACGGCGCGGTGCGTTCGACTACCTCGAAAAGCCCTACGACAAAGCCGCTCTGCTGGCAACGATCAACCGCGCGCTCGATCGTCTCGACGCGATCGACAGCGAGATCATCTCCGCGTCGCCGAAGATGGAGACGGTGAAGAAGATGATATTGAAAGTAGCGCGCTCGAACTCGACGGTGTTGATTCGTGGCGAGTCGGGAACCGGAAAAGAGTTGATTGCGCGTGCGGTCCACAATCAGTCGCCGCGCACCGATGAGATGTTTCAGGCCGTGAATTGTGCGGCGATCAACGAGAACCTGCTCGAGTCGGAACTGTTCGGACACGAGAAAGGCTCGTTCACAGGCGCACACGCCGAGAAGAAAGGTCTGTTTGAGATCGCGGATCGCGGCACGTTGTTTCTCGACGAGATCGCTGAGCTCGACGTTGGCATTCAGGCGAAGCTGCTGCGTGCGCTTCAGGAACGAAAGATCCGGCGCGTCGGTGGCACGCACGAGATCAGTGTCGACGTGCGCGTGATCGCAGCCACCAATCGCGACCTGCGCGCGATGGTTTCCGACGGGCGTTTCCGTGACGATCTTTATTACCGCATCAACGTGCTCTCGATCGATGTGCCGCCGTTGCGCGAACGGCGCGAGGACATCTCTGTCCTTATTGATTACTTCCTCAAGAAACACACAAGGAACACTTCGCGACTGATCACGGGGCTGACACCGGAAACGAAGAAGCTGATGGTCGATTACAGTTGGCCGGGCAACGTGCGCCAGCTCGAGTCGGCAATCGAACGTGCGATCCTGCTGGCCGAAGAGGACCGGATCACGTTGGAAGATTTGCCGACTGAAGTGCGCCAGGACGTCGGGCCGGCGGCGGAAGGAACGTTCAAGTTACCGGCGGAGGGAATCAACTTCGAGGACGTCGAGCGCAACCTGATCACACAGGCGATGGAACAGACGGACTACAACATCACGAAAGCCGCGAAACTACTCGGCCTCACGTTCCGCACGCTTCAGTATCGTCTCGAAAAGTTTGGCATCAAAAGACCCGACGGCAGCGACGACGGCGGCGAGCCGGAGTAAGCCAACAGCCGCACTATCGAGGTAGCGGGTCCGGGCGGCGTAATTACTGCACTTCTTTCCTAGTATTTTTGACAGTAGTCGTTTCTTTTCTCGCCCTCAATACTTCCACCACAGTAAGTATGCCGTCGCAGCTTTGCGATTAGGTGAAAGGTTGAGGTACGCAATGTCCAAAAAAGAAAACAACAAATCTCAAGATGACTCGCTATCAAACACCAGCCCGGTGATCTCGCACGAGGTTCCACCCGGTGTGGATCGTCGCAGTTTTCTGATGCGCAGCGCCGTCGTGGGCGCGGCTGCTGTGATGACGGGGACGACGGTCTCCGCACGGAGCAGGACGTTGAAGGCCTTTAGTGAGTCGTTGCCGGAACAGACCCAGGGACCTGCGCCGCCACTATCCGCCGATCTGGCGGTCGCCAAGAAGGGTAAGGGACCTGTGTTAACGACCCTCGATGAGTTTTACAAGGTCGGCCCTGGTCCATCAAGCTCTCACACGATCGGCCCGATGCGCATCACCTACGATTTCTATCAAAGGGCGTCGAAACTTCCCGCCGACAAGCTGGCCAAAGCAACTGCCCTGAAGGTGCACCTCTTCGGCAGCCTGAGCGCAACCGGAAAGGGCCACGGCACCGAACGCGCGGCGCTCGCCGGCATCGTCGGTAAAGAACCGGCGACTGTCGATCCGAAGTTTCTCGACAGCTTGCGCGACAAGCCCGATCAGGTCTTTCCCGTGAAGCTCGGCTCGGCAACGTTCAACGTCAGTCTCAAAGACATCATCTACGACGCGACCAAGGGCGACTTCAAACACCCGAACACGATGATCGCCAAGCTCATGGCCGGCAATGAGGTATTACTCGAACAGGAGTACTACTCGGTTGGCGGTGGTTTTATCGAATGGAAAGGATATACACCGCCGCAGAAGAACCCGCCGAAGTATCCGTTCGCGACGATGAAAGAGCTGCGCGCGCACGCGGAGAAGAACAAGCTCTCGATCGCAAAAATCATGCTTGCCAACGAGACGTCGATCGCCAGCAGGACTGAGGAAGAGGTGTACGCCTTCGTCGACAAAATCATCAACGCCATGGTGGCGACGGTAAAGTCGGGTCTGAGCATGCCGGAAGATGATGTGCTGCCTGGTCCAATCAAACTCCACAGCAAAGCAGCAACCGTTTACAAACGCGCGATGGACGATTCATATCAATCCGATCGCGGCATCGGCGTTCTGTCGGCTTATGCGTTAGCAGCATCCGAAGAAAACGGACGCGGGCATCTTGTGATCACTGC
>DASUOZ010000455.1:0-3381 GCA_036276375.1 Pyrinomonadaceae bacterium
TTGGGCAAGCCCGTAGTGCCGCTGGAGTAGGGAAGCGCAACCAGGTCTTCGCGCGGATTGATCTCCACTTGCGTAGCGCGGCCGTTGTCGACCAGCAACTCGGCAAACGGTGTCGCGCGGTCAGTGTGGCCGAAAACAAAAATCTCTTCGACGCCCGCGTCCTCAGCAGCTTCGCTGGCGCGATCGATACACATCGTTGTGGCGATCAAAAAGCGTGCGCCCGCGTCTTTTAGTTGGTGTGCAATCTCGTGCCGCGTGTACAGCGGATTGATGGGCGTCACGACTCCGCCGAGCGTCGCAACGGCGTGAAAGGCGATGCCGTATTCGGGACAGTTTGGGCTCAAAATCCCGATCACTTCGCCCTTTTTGAAACCACGCTCGGCGAGATTGTGGGCGACGATGGCGATCGCGTCAGCAAACTGCGCATAAGTCAGCGTGCGGCCGGTCGGTCCATCGATCAGGGCCGCTTTATCGGCCAGTTCGGCGGCGCGGTGCATGACGAACGGTGTTAGCGCAGTCTCAGGAATATGTACGTCCGGATAGGGACCTTTGAATATCATCGTGTTTTTGGGAGAGTAACAGGACTAGTTTCTCGCGGATACCTTAACAGGTGACCGCAAACCTGAAAAGAGGCTATAGTGACGCGCCATGCCTGAACCTCCGCATCGTCCTCTCAATATTGTCTGTCTGGCGACCTACTTCAAAGGCGTCGATTTCATGCGCGAGTGCAAAGCCCACGGCTGTCACGTCGTCCTTATAACTAAGGAGAAGACGCTGGGTGAAGACTGGCCGCGCGAGAGTCTGGACGATCTGATCGCGGTTCCAAACGACGCCGGGCCCGCGCTTTTTATCGATCTGCTCGCGTTTCTCGCACGGAATCGACCTATTGACCGAATCGTGGCGTTGGAGGAGTTTGACGTCGTGACTGCGGCGCTGATGCGCGAGCATCTTTGTCTTCCGGGTCTGAGCAGTTCGCGCGCGAAGATCTTTCGCGACAAGTTATCCATGGCCGTGCACGCTGCGCGCGCCGGGATCAGGGTGCCTGAGTTTGTGCAACTGCTGAATCACGAAGAAGTGAACGAGTACATGGAGCGCGTTCCGGGTCCGTGGGTGATCAAGCCGCGTTCGGACGTGTCGGCGATCGGAATCAAGAAGGTCGAGCGGCCCGATGAGGTCTGGGGAGCGATCGAGGACATGAACGCGCGCGAGAACCTGCGCGAACGTGCGTCTTATTACGTGCTCGCGCGGTTCATCGCGGGCGAGGTGTTTCACGTAGACTCGCTGGTGAACGACGGCAAGGTGGTGTTTGCGGGCGCCAACCAGTATGGGCGTCCGCCGATGCAGGTGGCCCATCAGGGCGGCGCTTACATTTCGCGAACGGTCGCGCGTGGTTCGGCTGACGAGAAAGCGCTCTTTCAGGTGAACAAGCAGTTAATCAAGGCGCTGCGCCTGGAGCGCGGGGCGACGCATGCTGAGTTCATCAAGAGCGACGCTGACGGGCAGTTCTACTTTCTGGAGATCGCGGCGCGTGTGGGTGGTGCATACATTGCCGAGGTGCTCGAGGCTGCGTCGGGTGTGAATCTGTGGCGTGAGTGGGCCAGGTTGGAGATTGCCGATGGAAAGCCCAGCAGGAAAGTGGCGCCCGGGCGTAAGGAATACGCCGGCATCGTTTTGTCGCTTGCGAAACAGGAGCAACCGGATACGTCGGCTTACGTTGCAGAAGAGATCATTTATCGCGTGAAGAAACGGCATCATGCGGGATTGATCGTGCGCGCGCCGCAGTTGGACCGTGTCACTGCTTTGCTCGACGACTACGCGCGCCGCTTTGCCGATGATTTCGTTGCCGTCGCGCCTCCACCAGAACGGCCAGAATAATAGCCACAAAGAAGCACAAGAATCACAAATATTTTTACGAGATCTTTTGTGCTTCTTGTGCCGCTTCGTGGCGTAAATTGGACCCACCGGTGATTCAAAAACTAAAGCATCTGCGAACGCGCCTGTTCAGCACGCGCCTGTCCGATCGCAGTCTGCACGTCTTTTACTTCCTCAGGTGGCGGCAACACGGCCTTCATGCCGAGTGATTCGATCCACAGTTCGCGCGCCCAGCCTTTGGTGTGATAGAGGTGCTCGTCCTCTTCGGGCTGCACCTTCTCCCACGCTTCCTTGATGATCTTCGCCTGCTCGCCTTTCGCTTTCTTCAGGACTTCACCAAGCAGATGCCAGTTTTGATGGTCCTTGGTTTCGGCCAACACGACTGCTTCAGCAGCAACGAGCTGCGCAGCTCCGGGTTCGCCTTCAGCCAGTGCTAGTTCCATGGCCTCGACCAGCGACTCGCCGATCGTGCGCACAACCTTGCGGCCGGGCGTCTCTTCGTTCGGATCGAGACCGAGTTTCCTCAGCGTGGCTTCCAAAGTCGTGACGTGAGTTTTCGTTTGTTCCAGATACTTGTCCCACTCATCTTTGAGTTCGTCATTCTCGACGCAACGCAGCGCAGTGGCGTAAACGTCAACGCCACCGATCTCCGTTTCGAGCGCCTGGTATAAAAGTTCCCGCACTTGTTCGTCCTTCATGACCCCTCCTTAATTCCGTGCTCGCATAATAGCCAGTTTGAGAATTGTGATTAGCAAGCAGCACGCCAGAATGAATGTGCGGTGAACCGGCGTGTTTCCACTCATTTTCCGTATTTTTATGGGACACGCGCTGTGTTGTTGCAAAT
Source organism: Pyrinomonadaceae bacterium (assembly GCA_036276375.1). GTDB lineage: Bacteria > Acidobacteriota > Blastocatellia > Pyrinomonadales > Pyrinomonadaceae > PSRF01. The sequence continues at coordinate 2,717 of DASUOZ010000455.1, forward strand.
TAAATGAGGACAGAGTGGCAGAAACTTGAACTGCGATTCCCAGCCGGCTCGCGCAGAAACCGTTTCGGCAAACTCCCTGGTGCCGGTCTGGACCAATCTGACGGCGCCGAGACGTCCACTCGTGCGCTTGCTGCGGTACTCGCAGTTGACGGTGCTGAGTAGTTCGTCACAACGCACAGCGAGATCGTCAAGGTGCGCCTGGTCGTGTTGTGGACCGCCGCCTCCGCCGATGAGCAACACTTTGTAATGAGGGATTGGTTCGAGAGACGGGAAGCAGGTGAGAAAGTTGCCGGCAAAGACTTGCGGATAGCGCTCGCGGAGCTGGTCGAAGACAATGCTGAGCTGTTCGGCGGTGAGCTTCTCGCCGGTGAAGGAATACTCGAGACCGCGGCGTCTTTGGAAAACGAGATCCGGCAGGCCGTTGAACTTGCGGCGACACAGAAACAGATCGGCAGTGTGGTAACGGCGCAGGCCGTACGCGTCGCTGACAATCATCTCGTAGAGTTTGCCGGGTTCGAGTTCGGTCGGCTTGAGTACGCGCGCTGGTTCCGTGTGCTCGACGAACTCGTAGACCACGCCTGGCGCGAGCGGAAGAAAATAGACGTCGTTGTTGTCAAAGTGAGCGAGGGTTTCGATGGTCTCGGTTGACATTGAATACATCGGGA
>DASUOZ010000456.1:0-13108 GCA_036276375.1 Pyrinomonadaceae bacterium
GACGATCTCGCAGGCGGACCTGATCGCTTTTCTAAAACGCGCTGGTTACGTTGAGAAAGCGCAACAGGCGGATCACTCTCGCGGCCGTTACGCAGTGACCGGCACGACCGTCGAGATCGAACCCAGCGGCGCGGCGAGTGTCGACGGCCGGAAACAGTTTCTGCACGTGCGCGTGCAGTTCAACGGCAGTGGCAAAGCCATCACCTCGCTCTACGATCTGGATAACCGTTCGTCGCTCGAGCGCACCTGGCTCGAGCCGGAGTTGATCAGCTCAGTGACCGGCACGGAGCGCGCGAAACGAAAAGTAATCGGCTTCGGCGATCTACCGCCGCACTTAATCAAAGCGATCACCGTTACCGAAGATCGATCGTTCTTCGAGCACTACGGCGTGAACGTTCGCGGCATCATTCGCGCGTTTGTCAGGCGTGTCGACGCCGATCCGAATTCGCCGCTGGCGCGGCAGGGCGGTTCCAGCATCACGCAGCAGCTCGTTAAGAACCTGTTGCTTTCGCCGGAACAGACGTGGCGACGTAAGACTGCCGAGGCGTACATGTCGGTCATTCTCGAAACGCGCCTCAAGAAAGAGAAAATCTTCGAGCTCTACTGCAACCAGGTCTACATGGGCCAGCAGGCGGGTTTCTCGATCAATGGTTTCGGCGAGGCGTCGACCGCGTACTTCAATAAAGACGTCACGAACCTCACGCTGTCGGAATCCGCCTTTCTCGCTGGACTGATTCGCAGTCCGAACCGTTACAACCCGTATACAAAAGTCGAGACCGCGACCGCACGTCGCAATCAGGTGCTCGACTCGATGGCCGAAGCCGGCGCAATCACTGCCGACGAAGCGAAGGCCGCGAAAGAGACGCCGTTACACGTTGTGCCGGCACGCGGACGAATCGACGTTTCCGACGCGCCGTACTTCGCTGACTACGTGCAGAACCAGCTCGGCGACATGATTGCGGGAGGAAGTGGAACGGAACACCTCCGCATCTACACGACGATCGACATGGATCTACAACGCGCGGCGTACACTGCGTTGACGAAGCAGCTTACGGCGCTGGATAAGATTCAGGCGAAGCGTTTCGAACCGGGCACGTTGCAGGCTTCGTTGGTGGCGATGAATGCGAAGACCGGCGAGATTGTCGCGATGGTTGGCGGACGTGATTACTCGAAGAGCCAGTTGAACCGCGCGACGGATGCTTTGCGCCAACCAGGCTCAGTCTTCAAACCCTTTGTTTACGCGACTGCGCTGAATACGGCATACGATCCGATACCGCGAGTGATCACGCCCTCGACGACCTACATGGACGAGCCGAAGACGTTCACGTACGACAATCAGGAATATTCGCCGGGTAACTTTGGGGAGTCGTACCGTCACGAGCCGGTAACGTTGCGCGATGCGCTCGTGCAGAGTCTCAACGTCGTGACGGTGGAAGTGGCGATGGAAGTCACGATCGGGCGTGTGATGAGTCTCGCGGCGAAAGCGGGTTTGCCGAGACCCGCGCGCGCGTATCCGGCGATGGCGCTGGGCACGAGTGAAGCGACACCTTTGCAGATCGCGTCTGCGTACACGGCGTTCGCAAATCTCGGAACACGCACGACGCCGATTGCGATCAATCGCATCACCACCGGAAACGGCGTCACGATCGCCGCGCCGACGACGCAAAAGAACGAAGTGTTGCGTCCGGAAGTCGCTTACGTCCTGACGTCGTTCATGAAAGACGTGGTCAATCGTGGGACGGCGGCGAAAGTGCGCGCCCGCGGGTTGAAAGGCGTGCTCGCCGGGAAGACCGGTACGTCGCGCGATGGTTGGTTCGCGGGTTACACGCCGAATCTCGTGTGTGCGGTGTGGGTCGGCTTCGACGATGGGTCGCAACTCGGTTTGACCGGCGCGAATTCAGCGTTGCCGATCTGGGCCGACTTCATGCAGGTCGCGTTGGCTGAGCATCCGGAATGGGAAGGCGATTGGGAAATGCCGGCGGGCATCGAACAGGTTGAAGTGAATCCGGCGACGGGCGCTTTGACTCAGCCGGGCGACACGGAAAAGCGCACCGAGTATTTCATTAACGGCACTGGTCCAAGCGACGACAGCGATATACCTGCGGAGGAAGCCACGCCGGAAGAGTTGCCTGAACCAACGCCGGGGGTTGAGTTGCAACCGATGGAGCCGATTCCGGTGCCTTCGCCGTCGCCTTCACCGCGTCGACCGGCGGTGATCTCGGACGGCCGTCTCGAAGGGACCATCACGTTGGACATCGACCCGACGACGGGCCTCATCGCCGTGGAGACTTGCCCGATCATTCGCACGCGGACGTTCACGCTGGGCAGTGAGCCGAAGAAGTACTGCGGACCGGAGTATCACCGCGGCAGGACCATCGAACCCGCCGCTCCCGGACGGCCTCGCGTCGTCGGCACGCCTCAACGCTGAAGTCGTCAGCTCTCAGATTCTCGAACGAAGCGCTTGTTGCAGGCTAGTTGGCGCGGCTGCGCCGCGGATGCGGCTGCGCCGCCGGATAGGAGCGGCTGAGCCGCACCGGGCGGGTTGGGTAAGGCGGTTGGGCTAGGGCCCCGGTTCGGCCTCTGATCTACTCAATGCCTTGTTGAGCGCTTCGATGGCGAGTGCGGCGGCGTGATGTTTGCGCGACGGTAGGCCGCCGATTACGTCAAGCAGATCGTTGCGAGTCAGTTGTTGAGCCTCACCCGTAGTCTTCCCCACAACCAACTCCGTCAAAACAGAACCGCACACGAGCGTCGGCGGACACCCATAGGCGAGGTAGCGCACGGCCTCGATCCGTTCATCGCGCACGATCAACGACAGTCGCAGTCGATCCCCGCAAACAGGATTGTTCTCTTCGACGACCACGGTCGCTTCCGGCAACTCGCCGGCGTTACGCGGGTGCGCAAGATGCTCTTTGAATGTGGCGGAGTACGGCACGGATTACGACACAGCGAGCGGCCGGTGCAAAGGTGACAGTGCGCGCAAACGTTCGACCGCCTGGACCAACACGGCGATCGTGTAGTCAACATCGGCTTCGGTGTTCCCCTTGCCGAAACTGAAACGGATCGAACCGCGCGCGATTTCATCGTCGACGCCCAGCGCCCGAATCACCGGCGACGGTTCGAGCGTTCCCGACGAACACGCCGAACCGGTCGACACCGCAATGCCTTGAATGTCGAGATTGATCAACAGCCCTTCGCCTTCAATGTAACGAAACGAGATGTTCGACAGGTGTGGCAGTCTCGCTGCGCGATCGCCATTCATCACGACGTCAGGAATCAGCTCAACTACCTTTTGCTCAAAACGATCGCGCAAGTTCGCATCGTGCGCTGCTCGTTCGTGCAGTTCTTCGCGCGCGAGCTTCGCAGCCTCGCCAAACGCGACGATGCCCGGAACGTTTTCCGTGCCCGCGCGACGCTCGCGTTCCTGGTGCCCGCCGATGTTCTGGCCCACCAACCGCACACCGCGTCGCACGTAAAGCGCGCCCGCGCCTTTCGGCGCGTACAACTTGTGCGCCGACGTGGACAAAAGATCGCAGCCGAGATCTTCAACGTTCAAAGCCATGCGTCCCGCTGCCTGGACCGCGTCGGTGTGCAGCCACAGGTGCCGTTGGCCCGCGGCACGTCGCTCGCGGACCAGCGCGCCGATCTCAGCAACGGGCTGAATCGTTCCGATCTCGTTGTTCGCGAGCATCACACTGATGAGAACCGTGTCCGGCCGAACCGCTTCGCGCAGGTCTCCAACGCGCACGATCCCGTTGTCGTAAACAGGCAAGCGCGTGACTTCCCAACCGCGTTGTTCCAACGCCGCGCAAACTCCGCGCACTGACGGATGTTCGATCGCCGAAGTGACGATATGACGGCCGTGCGCAATCGCCGCCTCGCACACGCCGCGAATCGCGAGATTGTTTGCTTCAGTGCCGCCGGAAGTGAAGATGATCTCGTTGGGCCGGGCGTTAACGAGCGCCGCGATTTCGCGCCGCGCCCGATCGACAGCCGCACGCGCCTGCTGGCCGTAGCCGTGAACACTCGAAGGATTGCCGAAAACTTCCGTCAACGATCGCGCCATCGTCTCCGCAACGCGCGGGTCGACGGGCGTCGTAGCGCTGTGATCGAGATAAATCCTGCGTTCCGGCATGAAAGTTCAAGGCTTCGCCGCCAACTCTGTTGCGGCAGGTTGCATCTGAGTGGCGGTCTGAGCGGCGCTTAAGACGCGACATACGAGTCTAGGTCGCACCCTCAGGAGCGTCAAGCACACGTTTTGAGTCCGGCCTTCAGGCTGAATCTTCGGTACGACAAGCTAAAGCTTGAACTCAAAGCTAGTTAACTAATTGTCGCCTGAGGTGGTCGGATGTTAGCATGCGCAAGTTGCTGCGAGGTTGGCTCTCCCAAGACGATACGCCTTCATCGAGGCGGTAAATTCTTCGGAAGGACATAACCATGAACTACCTAAAGCTTCCCCTGGTGCTTTTATTGAATGTCTGTGTTAGCGGACTGTTCGCGGCGGTCTCTGCGAGGGCGGCCTCCATTCTCCCGATGCAGGGACAATCAACCGCGCTTGAACGCGGTTATCGCACCGGATATTCAGACGGCTACACCGCGGGCTACAAAGACGTCACTGTCAAAGCGGCGCGTGACTATCAGAACAAAGAGGACTACCAACGCGCCGATCGGTCCTTCAACGACGCCTGGGGAACGATCGAAGACTACCGCGACGGTTATCAGCAGGGCTTCGAAACCGGCTACTCCGCGGGTTACGAACAGCAGCAATTCAATTCGACGCTGCCGGCCGGTTTGCGCCGGCGCGGGACCGCTACCGCCGATACTACCGCGCCGGCCGGCGACCAAACGGCGCCCGCCAACACGACTTCCGACAACGAAGATTTAAAGGTAACCCCAATCGGCGGCATCACGATTCCGCGTAACACGATCCTGGCGCTGGAACTGATCACGCCCGTTTCCACCGACGCCAGCCAGCGTGGCGATCGCATTCAGGCGCGCGTTGTCGAACCGGCTCAATACAGCGGTTACATCGTCGACGGTCACATCGCGCAGGTAAAACGTCCGGGCAAAGTGAAGGGCGTGGCCCAACTTCAACTCGCCTTCGATCAGATCCGTTCATCAGATAATCGCACTGCCGAACTCCATGCCGAGCTCGTCGAGATCTCGCCGATGGGCGGCGACAATGAACCGCAGGTCGACTCGGAAGGCGGCGTTAAAGGCCGTGATTCGACGAAGGACGACGCGGCGAAAGTCGGCGCTGCTTCGGGCATCGGCGCGATCATCGGTGTGATCGCGGGCGGCGGCAAAGGCGCTGCGATTGGCGCCATCATCGGTGGCGGTGCAGGCACCGCCGGCGTAATGACTCAACGCGGTAAAGACATTCGACTCGAACGCGGCCAGCACCTGAAGATTCGCACTTCAACCGACACAGGCGTTCTGTGAGATCCGCTGCTAATCCCGTCGTTACTCTCCTCACGGATTTCGGGACTGCGGATTACTTCGTCGCAGCAGTTAAGGGAGTGATCCTCACCATCAATCCGCTCGTGTCACTCGTTGACATCACCCACGAGGTCCCGCCACGGGACATCGAAACCGGCGCGTTCATGTTGTTGACTTGTTACCGCGATTTTCCGGCGGGAACGATTCATATTGCAGTGGTGGATCCGGGTGTTGGTTCGACGCGGCGGGCGATCGTCGTGAGCGCAGGTTCGCAGTACTTCGTTGGACCTGATAACGGGCTTTTCAGTTACGTTCTCGACCTTGAATCTTCAGCTCAGATTTTCCACGTAACAGCGAGTGAGTTTTTTCGCGAGACGCCGAGCACGACTTTTCACGGGCGCGATATTTTTGCGCCCGTGGCCGCGGCGCTTTCGAAGGGCGTTAAGGCGCAGGCGTTTGGACCACGAATAGAAGGTGCCGTTCGTTTAGCTTCGCTTGCGCCAGTTCAGCGTGGGGACGGCAAGGCTGAGGGACGCATACTTCACATCGATCGTTTTGGCAACTGCGTCACGAACTTCACGCGCGCCGACCTGCCCGTGACAGAAGGAAAGAGGTTGTTGGTTAAGCGAAGAGTTGTTAAAGCGTTTCGCCAGTTTTACGCGGATGAAAGCCAATCGAAAGATGAGATGTTCGCCATCTGGGGTAGCGCCGGCTTTCTCGAAATCTCCATCAACGGCGACTCCGCCGCCACCCTCCTGCGCGCCAAACGCGGCGACCCGGTTGTTTTGAAATAAATCGTTGGTCTACTGCGCGCGCACGGCTGCTTCCGCAGGTTTACTCTCGGTCATGTAGTAACCCTGGCGCGAAGTGACCTGGAGTTTGCGCTTCTTGCCTTTTTCGTCCTGTGCTTTGACGCGCACTTCCAACTGGTGCATGCGGCCATCGTCGGTCTCGTTTTCCGCGAGCTGGAAGCCAAGACTATAACGCGCGGTCAGGTTGCCGATGATGCGCGAGAGCCCGGCGCCGTAGTCTTTCACGCGCCCAACTTTCACCGCTTCGCCGCCCGAACGCTGTGCCAGATGTTTCGCGCTGCCGTAAAGACTCAATCCGACCCAACCCGCAATCGGTTTCCCGATGGGCAAGAGAAACTTGAACAACGTGCGCAGTTCAACAGTGAGCGAGTTGAAGATCACGTTGTCGCGAATGATTATCTCTTCCGTGGCGTCGCGGTCCTCGAAGAAGATCGGCACGATGCCATCAGACACCCACACGAGTGAGAGTTGCGAGTTGGGTCGAAGCGTTTGCGCCTTGCGCGTCGCCTCGCGCACTGCGGCGGACAGATCGTACATGTCGCCCATATCGACGGTGACGTCGCCTTTCTTATTCGTGCGTTGGACGTTCACCGATCCGTCGCGCATCGTCTTACGCGTAATCGTGGCGCCATTGCGGCCCTTGATTATTTCCGTTGACACGACTTCTTTGGGATTTTCGATGGGCTGCGAGTTCTCAGCCGGCTTGTCATTCTGCGCCTTTAGTTCCGGCAGCGCGGCGCCGGGGTTTTCACAGATCTGCTGCACTCGCGTCAGCGCGGCCGCAATTTTCGTGCGGTCATTCGTAAACTCGCTGAGCCAGACTGCTTGTTCGTCCTCACCGATGTTCATGGCCATGATTGCGACTTCGTCACCCGGCGGAAGCTTCGCCAGTTCGTTTTCCATCGCTTTCAGTATTTCGGGTTGTTTCAGGAAGCGACCGGCGCCATCCAACCGCAGATCGAGCGCCATGATCAGCGCCAGCGGTTTGCGCGCCTGTCCTTCACGCGTGAAGTAGGAGATAGCGCGCGGCTTACCGTCGTCGAGAACTTCAAAGTTTTCCTGCGTCAGGTTGGAGATCGGCAGGTTGCTCTTTTTATCTTTGACGAGCGCGTCGAGAAACACGACGCGCGTCTTGATCCGAATCGTATCATCCACTTCCTGCGCGCGAACCGAAACAGACGCGAGCACGGTGGCGAGGCCGGCGAGGGCGAGCAACACAAAACTGAATCGATGTCTGTACATGGACTACTCCTGATCGATAATCGTTGCTTCTTCGGTGATGGCTTTTCCGGTGCCTTCGGGATCTTTCATCAACAGCGCGAGGTTGTTCGGCGACAACGTGACCTGGACCACTGTGGCATCGCGTTTCGCAATCGTGATCACGAGCACGTTGAACTTGTCGCCGGCTTCGCGCAGGAAGATGTAAACCTGTTCTTCGTCAGTAGCGGAGATTGTTTGTACGAGCGGCAACCACGTTCGGTTTAGGGCAGCATTCAGTGTGTTGCGAAACTTTATTAACTCGCCGTCGAAATCCTGATTCTCAAACACGGCGAGCTTGATGCTGCCCGCTTCGGCTATGCGTCGCGCCTGGCCGCCTTTGATTCGGGCCGCGGTGCGCGCGACTTTCATTCCCGCGTTCGCCAGAAATGGAATTCCCTGATGCTTAACGCCGTAGAACCGCTCGATCATCTTCACGACCGAGTTGAAGTCGTCGCCTTTCGCGTGCGCGATATTCGCGGTAAGCAGAAGCACCAGAACGACGGCGGCGATGGTCCTGAGCATTAACATCGGTGGCCCTCACTTTTCGTCGTCGTTTTTGGGTTTCGGCTTGGATTCGATGCCGAGCTCAGGGAGGCCAAACTGGCCTTCAAGTTTGGCGAGCTTTTCGAGATCAACCGGCCCGACGATATTCACTACCGTGAGTTCGCGCACGTCGTTGCTGAGCACCGCGAGGCCGCCGACCTGCTCGCCGTCCATCAATAAGTAGACTTCGAGGTTTCCTTCCTTCTTGCTTGTGACGTTGACGAGGCGCGTCCAGCCTGGAGCACGCAGTTGCGTGCGGATTGCTTCGATGTCCGCCGGCGTGTACTGATTGTCCGTCTCAAACTCGAAACGCTTGACGTAGATTCCCTTGATACCGGCGATCACTTTCTTGATCTCCCGGTCGTCGGCGTCGTCGTCTTTGAAGACTTTCAGTGCGATGCGGATCAAACGTTCGTCGATGTTGACGTCGACGGACTGGCTGGCCTTGGCGGCTAGATGATCGAGACTGCTGAGTTGAAGTCTAGAATCCTGCGCCGTGGCGACGGCCGCGGAAACCGCGACCAGCAACAGGGCCATCAGCGGTGCGGCCAGTTTAGTTTGGAAGAGTGTTTTCATAACTACTCCGTTTATCTTGAGTTCTGCGATGAGCTGCGTTCAATTTTTCGCTGGCGAGACGAAGCGCAAACATCAACTGTTGTTTAGCGGCGAGGGCTTCCTGACGGTCGTCCTTCACTCTTCTCGGCGTTCGTTTCCTCGGAGAGTCAGGAGAGACGGACAACGGGGGACCGGGGATCGGCGCCGTTGGTTGCGCGATAGCTACGGCCGGGATTGATGGTTCTGAACTGCGAATCTGGAGCCATAAACCACCAGTCAGCAAGGCGACGAGCACCGTCGCCGCGATCGCGGCCAGCGGGAAATAGTTTCGTCGCGGTCGCGCTGTCGACAACTCTTCCGGAAGCTGCAACGGCTTTGGCTGATAGCGCAGCGTGCCGAGAATCTCTTCGAGTTGTTGAATCTCCGGATCGGGATCGCCGCTCTTGTCCCACAAATAATCGTCGTTCATACGCCCTCCCTAAAACCGAGCTTCTCGCGCAGCAGTTTCATCCCGCGATGAAGATTGACGCGCACCGACGCCGCTGTCAGTCCCGTGCGCGCCGCGATCTCCGGCCCGGTCATCCCTTCCACCAAACGCAACACCAGCGTTTCTCGATAGGCCTCCGGCAGACTGCGAATCAGCTCCAGGATCTCCGCCGCCTTCGACTCCTGTTTGTCCGTGCCGCGCAAATCGTCCGTAATCTCAACTGTCTCTCGCGAGCGGCGGTAGTAATCGACGGCGCGGTTGCGCGCAATCATGGCGATCCATGGACCGAAGGCCGCACTGTCACGCAGTGTGTGAAGTTTCTTGAACGCATGCAGGAAGATGTCCTGCACGAGATCGTCAACTTCCGCTCGCGGTACGCGCGCCAGCAAAATGCCGTGTACCAGCGGCGCGTAAAGAGCGTAGAGACGCCCGAAGCTTTCACGATCGCCGTCCAACACCGCGCTTACGAGCGAGACTTCAACGGGCAATTCGGGCGGGCAATCGCCTCGCGACTCGGGAACGGCATTGGCCAATGGGTTAATCACGAGCATGTTGGCGGTCGCCATGACACGGATTAAGACGGGAGAGGGAAAAGGAGTGTTAACACGCTAACGCGGCAGTCATGCCGCTACGGCACTTATGCCGCATCGTCCGCAGATCGAATGCTTATTACGGCTGAAGGTATCACAGGGTTTTCTTCGGAAGTGAGCTTTTTCAGTTCCGGCGTGGCGCAGACGAGCCGCGTGCGCCAGGTAAAAAGCGTGACCACGACAAGGGCGACCGTGCCGGCGACGCCGCCTTCGATTCCGTAACTGCCACCCGTCAGCCACGCCGGACCGGCGTCCGCGCCTCTGAGCAGTGGATTCGAGACGAGATTGAGACCGCTGACCGGGAGACCGAAGAACGAGCCAAGGGCCCAGTTCCATGCCCAGTGCAGCCCCAACGGAAACCACAAACTTCGCGTGCGCAGGTAGCCGATCGCGAGCCACAGACCCGCAAGGGCTGTGTTGACGAACGTCATACCCAGCGTGGCGTTTGGATTGCTGAGATGAACGTAGCCGAAGAACACCAGCGTCAGTAGCACACCGAGCCACGCCAGACGCGCGCGCGAAAACGTTTGCAGCGGATAACCTCTAAACAATGCTTCTTCGGCCAGCGCCGCGACACAAAACAGGAACGCCGAACCAACGAGCGAACGCAGGGTCGGCGCCAGTACTCCCGCGCCGCCAAACGTGAAGCGCAGTCCTCCAGCGGCGGCGGCGACGCCCACTCCCACAGCCAGACCGATGAAGCCGATCGCGCAGCCGGCCAGCAGATCGCGGAACCAGTTTTTGTGCAGCGTGAGTCCCAGAGATCTCCACGGCAGACCCTCCAGGAACCGCGCGCAGATGTAGCCACCGCCAAGCGCCGAGCTCAGCATCGTGATGCGAACGATGAGGTCGGGTAAGAAGCCAAGGCGGGGAGATGGACCAAACTCCTGTAGCACCACGTAGCCCGCTCGCAGGACCGTGGCCAACAAAATGAGAACGGCGAGAAACGCCAGCGCGAACATCAACGTGCGCCAGCCGCTGCGTAGCCGGCCAAAGTCGTTGACGAAGATTTTGAGCATCGCGCGCATTCTAAGCCACAGTTCGACCATACTCCACCTGCTAACGCCGCGTGATCGCGTTTTGAGTTCAAAGCTTCAGCTTGCCCTCACCGGTGTTTATCAGTCCGTGTTGTCCGTGTATGTCTGTGGCTGTAAACTGACTGTTCCCGCATGAAAGACAACGCGGAAAACCTGACCCCGGAGCGCAGAGAGCGAATTCGCCGTCGCCGGCGCGCGCTGCTGTGGGTGCTGGGCATCACCGTTCTCCTGCTGCTCGCCATCATCGTCTCGCAACAGCTCTGGCTCTGGACGGTCGTCAGGCCCGACACCGCCGCGGACGCGCTCGTTCTCTACGCGCTCTCTACACTCAACTTCGTCGCGTTCTTCGTCTTAATCTTCATCTTTGTTCGCAACCTGCTGAAGCTGCGCCGCGAACGACAAGAACGCCAGCTCGGCTCGAAAGTAAAAACACGTCTACTCGTCTATTTCATCTCGATCAGCTTTTTGCCGATCACGGCGATGGCCGTGTTTTCTTATCTCTTTCTCAACCGCTCGCTGGAAAAGTGGTTCTACGTTCTGCCTGATGAGATTCTCCAACAGGCCGCTGAACTGCGTCGCGAAACGCTCGCGAACCAGCACCAAACACTACGCGACACGGCGTCGTTACTCGTGACGCTGCTCAACGCGCAAGGGGTCGAGCAGCGCCAGCCCGCTATTGATCAAATCGTGGCGTCGGGAGCGCTCGCAGGCGTCGAGATTGTCGCAAACGACGGCACCGTGGTTTTGAAGAGTCGCGCGGAGCTCCCTGACGAAGACGCGGAGAAGCTGGAAAATTTATTTCGCGAGGCGCGCAGTTATCGTGGTCCAACCGGCGCCAATCTCGCAGACGGCAAAGAGTTTGACGTGCTGGGCGTGCAGTTGAACGGATCGGAGTCGCTGATCATCGCGCCGCAAAAGCGCGCGGAAACAAACATCAGCGACGTTGTTACCGGCTCCGAGCGCGACTACCAGGATCTGGTGCGAAAACAGCGCCGCGTTCGTTTGCTCGGACTCTCAACGCTCGGTCTGATGACGTTGATTCTGTTATTCGCGTCGAGCTGGATCGCGATCTATCTCGCGCGTGGCATTGCGACGCCAATCAAGGCTTTGGCTGAGGCATCGAACGAGGTTGCGCGTGGCAATCTCTCGCATCGGGTGACGACCGTCGCCGACGACGAGCTCGCGCTGCTGGCCGAGTCGTTCAACCAGATGACGACGCAGCTCGAGGAGAACCGGCGCAGCATTGAAGCCGGTGCGGCGGAACTGCGGGACAAGAATCTGGCTTTGCGCGAACGCCGTAACTACATCGAAACGGTGCTCCAGTCGTTAACCACCGGCGTCGTGTCGCTCGACGAAAACGACTGTGTCACCACTTCAAACGCCGCGGCCTCGCGTATGCTCGGTATCGCCGACAAGCTCGGCGAGAACCCAAGACTCAACACCCTGATCGCCAGCGATGATTGGATCGTCGTCGATCGACTGCTGCGTCGCGCGCGCCGCACCGGCCACGCTGCGGAACAGACGCAACTCGAAGGCGGCGCCAATGGCAGTGGCACGTTGCCGGTAGCGATCACTGCTACGGCGTTGCGCGGTTCTGTCAGTCCACGACGCGGCGTGGTGCTGGTGATCGAAGACCTTTCGGAGTTACTCGCCGCGCAACGCGCCGCGGCGTGGAGCGAAGTTGCGCGGCGAATGGCCCATGAGATCAAGAACCCGTTAACGCCGATTCAACTCTCCGCGGAAAGAATCGCGAAGAGCTACGCGCGCGTAGCCGCCAACGGCCACGCGAGCGGGAATGGCGACCACGCTGACGAAAAGCGAGTCGCAGCGGTGATTAGCGAGTGTACGGCGACGATCACGCGCGAAGTCGCCGGTCTGAAAGCAATGGTCGACGAGTTTTCGCGGTTTGCGCGTCTACCGGCCACGCGGCTCGAGTCGGCGAACCTGAACGAAGCGATCACGCAGGCCGTCAGCCTGTACAAAGAACGGCTTGACGGCGTCAGCATCAACACGAATCTCGATCCGGATCTTCCGTTGGCGATGCTCGACGTGGAGCAGATCAAACGCGTCTTCGTGAACCTAATCGACAACGCGATCGACTCGCTCTCCTTGACACCCGAAAAACGAATTACGATAACAACCAGTCACGACACGGAACGCAGTCTCCTGCGTGCGGAGGTGTCGGACACAGGGCAGGGAATCGAACCCGGGGACTTTCGGCGGTTGTTTCAACCGTACTTTTCGAAGCGCAACAGCGGCACGGGTTTGGGGCTCGCGATCGTTCAGCAAATAATTCTCGAGCACGGCGGACGCATCCGCGCCGAGAAGAACGAGCCGCGCGGCGCGAAGTTCCTAATTGAGCTAGGCATTGCCGATTTGCGATTG
>DASUOZ010000457.1:0-5335 GCA_036276375.1 Pyrinomonadaceae bacterium
CTGGTAATGAGTGAGGATCCGGAGCAGGTGTTTACGGAAACCGCCCGCCTCCGGCCTTCCGCCGTGATCGTCAACCTGGTCCATCTCGGCGAACCGGGACTCAAACTGGCCCAACGTCTTTGCACCGAATTCCCCAATACCGCAGTGATTTGTGCGTCGCGTGATTCGTCGCCCGACCTGATTCTCCGCAGTATGCGGTGCGGAGCGCGCGACTTCATTCGCTTACCTATCAACGACGAAGAACTTTCCACCGTCATCGAACGAACCCGCGAGTTTGCCAACGATCACGCGCAGGACGAGCCGGCGAAAAGAGGACGCGCAATCGCCGTGTTCTCCAGCAAAGGCGGTTGTGGCGTTTCGTTGATCGCGACGAACCTTGCGATGCTGCAAACCACCCCGACGGCGTTGCTTGACTTGAACCTTCAGTCCGGCGACCTCGAGCTGATGCTCGGTGTGCGTCCCAAGTTTTCGCTGGCGGACATCGTGGAGAACCGCGATCGTCTGGACGATGCACTGCTCCAGAGTTACCTGACGCAACGCTCGAAGAACGTTTCGTTACTCGCGGCGCCGCTGAAAGCCGAAAGCGCCGAAGACATCGAGCCGCGTCACATTTACGAGGTGATGGAACTGCTGCGGCAACGCTTCGATACTCTGATAATCGACACACCGCACAGTTTCGACGCCGTCACGATCTCCGCACTCGATCACGCCGACCAGATCCTGATGGTCCTGACGCTCGAGATTCACGCGATCCGCAGCACGCGCCGCGCACTCGAGATCTTTGACCGGCTCGGTTACCCGCGCAAAAAGATTCGTCTCGTCGTCAACCGCTGGAGCAAGAACGTCGAGCTCGATCAGAAACAGGTTGAAGACTTTCTCGGCGAGCGCGTGGTGGGTTACGTGCAGAGCGATTATCGCGCCGCGGTTAACTCGATCAACCTGGGCCAACCGCTGATCGAGTCGGCGCCGACGTCCAAAGTCACCGCTGACCTGCGAAACATCGCAGCGAAACTGTTCGACGGCAACATCGAACAGTCAAATACGCCGGCCGGTGAAACAAAACGATCTTTCAACTCGATTTTTCGGCGCCAGCAAGTAGCCGTCGAAGATTTCGGTCTAACTGCTGCTTTGGATCGCGCGAACCTTTAATCACATAGGGAAACAAAGAAATGGCACTACGAGAAAGATTTGTCAGAGAAACAGGCACGACGGCTCCGCTGAACGAAGACATGATCAGCAATCAGCAGGGCTTTCAGGACATGAAGGCACGGCTCCACCGGATGCTTATCAACCGGATGGACCTCACGAAGCTCGGCATGCTCGAAGCCGACCAGCTTCACGAAGAGGTGGCGCGACTCGCCACCAGCCTGCTGGCCCAGGAAGACACTCCGCTCTCCACCGTCGAGCGCGAGCGTTTGATTCACGAAGTGCGGCACGAGCTCTTCGGTCTCGGACCGCTCGAGCAGTTGCTGGCCGACACGTCGATCTCCGACATTCTCGTTAACTCGCCTTACAACATCTATATCGAGCGTGGCGGCAAACTCGAAAGAACCAATATCGAATTCAAAGACAACGAGCACCTGATGCGCGTGATCGAGCGCATCGTTTCTTCAGTCGGCCGCCGGATCGACGAATCTTCGCCGATGGTGGACGCACGCCTGAAGGACGGCTCCCGCGTCAATGCGATCATTCCGCCGCTCTCCCTTGATGGTCCAGTGCTCTCGATTCGTCGCTTCGGCGCCGAGCCGCTGCGCATGCACAAGTTGATTGAGAACCAGGCGCTGACGCCCGACATGGCCTCAATGTTTGAGATGTGCGTCAACGCTCGTTTGAACGTTCTGATTTCAGGTGGCACCGGTGCGGGTAAAACGACGCTGCTCAATGCCCTCTCAGCTTACATCCCCCACAACGAGCGCATCGTCACGATCGAAGACTCGGCTGAATTGCAGTTGCAACAGCCGCACTGTGTTCGCCTGGAAACTCGCCCGCCCAACATCGAGGGCAAGGGCGAGGTCAGCCAGCGCGATCTCGTCCGCAACGCCTTGCGTATGCGCCCCGACCGCATCGTTATCGGCGAGGTTCGCGGCGGCGAAGCCATCGATATGCTTCAGGCAATGAACACAGGTCACGATGGATCGCTGACCACCGTTCACGCGAACACGCCCCGCGACGCGCTCTCCCGACTCGAAACCATGATCCAGATGGCCGGCTTACGGATCTCCGATCGCGCGATGCGCCAGCAGATTGCTTCGGCCATCAACATGGTCATTCAGGTCGCGCGCCTGAGCGACGGCACACGACGTATCACTTCAATCTCTGAAATCACCGGTATGGAAGGCGAGACGATCACGATGCAGGACGTTTTCGTCTACGAGCGCAGGGGCGTGGACCAGGACGGCCGCGTCATCGGCCGCTTCCGTCCCACCGGCGTTCGCCCGCGTTTTGCCGAACGACTCAAGATCTACGGCATGCAGTTGCCGCGATCGTTCTTCGAGGAGAGTGTCTGATGTTTCTCGTTCTATTTTTTGTCTTTCTCGCCAGTCTGTTCCTGGTCTATGCGCTGTTCCTGTTGACGTCGCGCAAATCCGACGCCAGGCGCAAGCTGTTGAATGAGCGACTCGCGGAAGCGATTCGTTCGTCGGCGCACTCGACCGACGTTGACGTACAGCTCGCGCGCGAAGAACTGCTGAGCGAGATTCCGTGGCTCAACCGGGGACTAATCAAACTCCAGATTACGGCGGGCCTGAAACGGTTGATCGATCAGGCCGACTTGCAGATCACCGTGATGCGACTGGTGCTCTTCGCGGGAACTGCGGCCGCGCTCGGTTTTCTCGCCGCTTCAATGATCACGATTTCGCTGCCGTTGAAGATCTTGTGCGGCCTCGTCGCCGGCGCCCTTCCCTTCCTGCACGTGATTTCCAAGCGCCGCAAGCGACTCAAGAAGTTCTTGCAGTTGTTGCCGGATGCACTCGATCTCATGGCTCGCGGACTTTCCGCCGGTCACGCGTTCACCGAAGCGCTGCAAATGGTGGCGACGGAAATGCCGGAACCGATTTCGAGCGAGTTTCGCAAGACCTATGACGAGCAGAACCTCGGTCTCTCGTTGAAGCTGGCGCTCGACAACCTGGTCCAGCGCGTACCGCTGTTGGACCTGCGCATGTGCGTCACCGCGATCATGATTCAACGCGAAACGGGCGGCAATCTTTCCGAGTTGCTCGAGAAAGTCGCTTACACGATCCGCGAGCGGTTCCGCATCATGGAGGATCTCAAGACGCTGACGCTGAGCTCGCGTTGGTCGGCCTGGTTGCTGTGCGCCCTGCCGATCTTCCTCGCGATGTACATGTCGGTGATGAACCCGGATTACATGAATGTCATGTGGCGAGATCCGCGCGGGCATAACCTGCTCTTCGTCGCAGCCATAATGCAAATACTGGGTATGTTGATGGTCCGCAGGATCATGAGGATCAAGGTCTAGCGCGCGCGGGCGCGCCCGAAGGGTGAAAATATGCTGTTAATTTCGATCTCCACTTTCGTCTGTATCGCCTTCGCGGTGATGGCCGTTTACTACCTGATGTTTCGTCCGGCCAGCGCCACTGCCACGCGGCTGCAGGAGCTCGGCGACGAGGGCGGCGCCGGTACGGTTGTCTTCGAAGACAGCTCCGTCATGAAGCTTGCGGAACGTATCGCGGAACCGATCAACCGTCTGGTCCCCGCGTCAGCCGCCGACGCGAAGAAGTTACAGCTAAAGCTGATGCAGGCGGGTTTTCGTTCGCATCACGCAACCAGCATCTATCGCGCTTTACAGCTCCTGTCGATGGTGTTGCTGCCGGGTTTGGTCGTGCTGGTGTTTATGTTTTTGGCGCGTCCGCTTAACAGCGCGATGATTCCCGCGCTGTTTGCCTTCGCCGCGGGTTTCTTCCTGCCGAAGTTCATCCTTAATCACCTTGTGGCCAGCCGGCAACTGAAAATTACCTGGGGTCTCGCGGACGCTCTCGACCTGATGGTGATCACGATGGAAGCAGGTCTCGGCTTGAACGCCGCGATGCTGAAGGTTTGCGAGGAGTTGAAAGACGTTCACCCGGACATCAGTAAAGAATTCGAGCTCGCGAACCTGGAAATCCGCGTCGGTCGCGAACGCAGCGAAGCGTTACGCAATCTCGCGGACCGAACCGGTGTCGAAGATCTCAACAGTCTGGTCGGTATGTTGATTCAGGCCGATCGCTTTGGTACGTCGATCGCCAAAGCAGTGCGCGTTTACTCCGACAGTTTGCGCACGAAGCGACGTCAACGTGCAGAGCAAGCGGCGCAAAAAGCAGCTTTCAAACTGTTGCTGCCGTTGGGCGTGCTGCTGTTTCCGACGATGTTCATCGTCATTCTTGGTCCGGCATTGCTCAACATCTCCGACATGTTGACCGGTGGTGTCGCCAATAGCATTAACCTCAAGTAAGGAGTGGTTGCCATGTATAAGCGACTCGCAGTTGTGTTCGTGCTCACGCTCACTTTGGTGTTGGCGCTCGCGCCGCGCCGTCAGTCGGTGTTCAGCAGTGTGTTGACTGACGCCGAGATCGCGGTCATGAACGAGGCAGACGCCGCGGAAGCCACCGCCGCCAATGAGGACACACAGCCCAAAAAGCAGGGCGGCAACAAGTTTGTCAAGGTGATCACTGCGCCCTTCAAAGCCATCGGCCGTCTCTTTGGACGCGGCAGTTCCAAGAAAGACGACAACAAGCTGCATCGGCTGTCGGAGAAAGACGTAAAGAAATTTGAGTCGTCGAAGATCACCCGCGTGGTCGACGCACGCACACCGGCTCCAGCCCCGACAACAACTTCTCCGGAGGCCGAGCCGCAGATCGACGCCGGCTTGACGAGCGACGCGACGGCCGCGGAACTGAACAAGACTCTCGCTCGCCAACATCTCGAGCGCGGCCGCGAGCTCTTCAGCCAGAACGACATCGGCGGCGCGATCAATTCGCTGCTGATGGCCGTTTCGCTCGATAAAAAATTGTGGGACGCTCACAACCTGCTAGGCATCGCATACGAGATGAAGGGCCTGCGTTCGAAGGCGCTCGAATCTCTCGAGATGGCGCTCAAAGCAGCTAAAGACGAACCCGAACACCTCAACGACTATGGCTACATTCTCATTAAACACGGTGAATACTCCCGCGCCGTTAAATATCTGAAACGGGCCGTCAAGGCACAGCCGGACAACCAGCGGTTCCTGAACAACCTCGGTCTCGCCCTGGTCGAGGTAGGCAAACTTGACGAGGCCTACAGGGCGTTTGAAAAGGCGATGGGTGAGTTTGATGGTCGCATGAATATGGCGGTGCGCCTGCTG
>DASUOZ010000458.1:0-3268 GCA_036276375.1 Pyrinomonadaceae bacterium
GTTGCCGCACTTGCAAAGCACCCGCAGTGATGTAACCAACCATCACCTTCGAACCCTGCGGCAAGGAACGAATGAAATCCCGCGTGACGCCGATCTCGTTGCTCACCTGCGGTACGAGATCGTCCTGTATCAGAATTGCAATGTTTAAAGGCTCGATGGTCTGGAGCCTGCGCTGTTCGTTTTCCTCGTTAACTTTCGGTGTCGCAGAGGCAACCCAAACCGCGGACAGCGCCAGCACGAGGGCCACCGCCAACGACACTAACTTACGGTAATACATAACTTTCAACATCTCCATTTCCGGGTCTTTTGATGCCCGAAGCGCCGCTTTGGATGGCCGGACTCAACTTGCCTTTAACCAACGTGGATATGTATGCTTCGACAAAATCTCCACGCCCGAAAGGAATCACACTTATGAAAGTCTATGGGACTGACGCCATCAGAAACCTTGCTGTCATTGGACATGGCGACGCAGGGAAGACGCAGCTAATCAGCTCTCTTCTCTACGTCGCCGGAGCCACACCGCGCTGGGGAAAGGTAGATGAAGGCACCACAGTCACGGATTACGAAGAAGATTCCATCGCTCGTAAAATCACACTTAATACCGCATTAGCACATCTCGATCATCGCGATACAAAACTCAACTTTATAGACACGCCCGGTTATGCCGCATTTATAGCCCACGCGCGGCCGGCGCTGCGCGTCGCGGATTGCGCTATCGTTGTCGTCGACGGCGTCAAAGGTGTTGAAGTCCAGACGGAAAAGACCTGGGCCTACGCCAACGAGTTCATGGTCCCGCGGATCATGGTGATTAATAAACTCGACAAGGAACACGCCGATTTCGGCGAGGCGCTGCGAAGCGCACAGGCAACCTTCAGCAGAGCCATCATTCCCTTCACTCTGCCAATCGGAAAAGAGAAAGACTTCCACGGCGTTGTCGACGTGGTCCATATGAAGGCTTACGAGCTGGGTCCGGACGGCCAGGCGAAAGAGATCGACATTCCCAGCGACGGCCGGGACCTCGTCGATAAAACGCGCGAACGCTTAGTTGAACTGGTCGCTGAGTCGAACGATCAGTTGATGGAAAAGTACTTCGAACAAGGCACGCTCGACGAAGAAGACATTCTGCCGAACATCAACAACGCGATCGCGCAAAGCAAACTGTGTCCGGTGTTCGCCGTTTCGAGCATGACGCAGATCGGCTTGCGCGCGTTGCTCAACGGCCTGGTTGATTACGCTCCGGATCCGGCGCACCACGAAGCGGAGTGGGGCCGGCCCGTAGACGGCGGTCCGGACGCCGAACGTTTACCACGCAAGTACAGCGACAGCGAACCGCTCTCGGCATACTGTTTCCGCACCATCGCCGATCCATTCGCCGGCCGCATCAACGTATTCAAAATCATCAGCGGTCACTTGCAAACGGACGCCAACGCGCTGAACTCCAGTCGCGGCGTGTCGGAACGGCTCGGCGCCCTGCACATCATGCAGGGCAAACAACTCGACAAAGTTTCCCAGGCGCACGCCGGCGACATCGTCGCGTGCGTGAAACTCAAAGAAACCCAAACCGGCGATACGCTCTCTGACAAGCAGTCGCAGATCGTCTACGACGCAGTTGAGTATCCGGAAGCAGCGATCGCGTTTGCGATCGAGCCGAAGTCTCGTCAGGACGAAGAGAAGATCAGCACGGCGCTGCACCGCATTCTCGAAGAAGATCCGGCGCTGCACTTCACGCGCGACCCGCAAACGAAAGAGTTTCTACTTTCCGGCTCCGGACAGTTGCACGTTGAAACGGTCGTGGAAAAACTCAAGAAGCGTTACGGCGTGGAAGTGACGCTGCATCCGCCGAAGGTTCCTTACAAAGAGACTATCACGCAACGCGCTGAGGTTCAGGGACGCCACAAGAAACAAACCGGTGGCCGCGGACAGTTTGGCGATTGTAAGTGCGTGTTCGAGCCGTTGCCGCGCGGCGGTGGTTTTGTTTTTGAAGACAAGATCTTCGGCGGCTCCGTGCCGCAGCAGTTCCGCCCGGCGATTGAGAAAGGCATTGTCGAAGCGGCGCAATCAGGCGCGATCGCGGGTTATCCGCTCGTCGACTTTAAGGTGCAGTTGATCGACGGTTCTTACCATCCCGTCGATTCCGACGAACATTCGTTCCGTGCCGCGGGTCGCAAGGCATTTCGCGCCGCGATGGAAAAAGTGAAGCCGTCGTTATTGGAACCGATTATGGACGTCGAGATCTCGGCGCCGCAGGAGTACGCCGGTGATCTGATGGGCGATCTCAATTCGCGTCGTGGCCGTGTTCAGGGCATGGAATCGAGCGGCAAACAGCAGGTGATCAAAGCGCAGGTGCCGCTCTCGGAGATGCTCAACTACCAGTCGATTCTCAACTCGATCACCGCCGCCCGCGGCGTGTTCCACATGCAGTTCTCGCACTACGATCCGGTTCCGGGCCAGTTGGCCACAAAGATCGTGGAGCAGTCACGTGCTGAAGGACGCATCCGCGGCGGCGAAGAGGAAGACTAGTCCGCCGAACCATCCACAGATTACGCAGATTGATTCAGAGTCTGTGTAATCTGTGGATTGCTTTATTTACCTTTCAATTGCTCGACTTCGCGCGTGAGTTTTTGGACTGTTTCTCTCAGGTCCGTGAGCTCGTTAATCGGCGTGTCGGGTGAAAAGAAGGCGTAGCGATAGATGTTTCCGCTCCACGGATCGCCGCACACCTGTCGCCACATCACTTCGTCGATAGTCATTTCCATCTTCATGAGTCGTAGCGCCGGTTCACCAAACACATCCGCCAGCGCCTCGTTTAGATGCGACAGGTTTACCTCTCGATCAGGCAGAAAGTGACGGATGTATCCGCGGCTCGTGTATCCTTCCGACTTTTCCAGGTCCGGCAGATCCTCACGCAGGTCTCCCCGCTTTCTGATGGTCGGAGCGTCCTGACACGGCTCAATCGACTCGCCTGGTTTCAAATCATCAGTTTTCATAGCAGCCCTCCTCAATGAGATATCGGAGAAATTTGAACCAACGGTGAGTTGGTGGGTTGGCGAAGTTGTGTGGCCTTTTCGAGCAGGCGCTTTTCAACGTGCTCGTACATACGAAACAGACTCGGACAGTAATAATCGCGCCGGTTGTGATCGTGAAAAAACTTGTAAGCGCGCGCCTGACAACCACCGTGACAGACGTGCTGCCATTTGCACTGCGAGCACTGCTCGTCGACGCGACGATTTCGATAAGCCAGCGCTACGGGTGAAGTCAGGATCTCGGC
>DASUOZ010000459.1:0-3056 GCA_036276375.1 Pyrinomonadaceae bacterium
GCTGGACGATCCGGGGCTGGATGAAAACGCGCCGGATGTGGAGACGAAATCGTTTCGCATCGCCGGTGTGTTGAGTACGGAGATCAGGGAAGGCGCGGGCCAGGGTGGAATGCGCGGCATGATGCCGAGCGCCGGGATCTACATTCCGTTGCAGATGGCGCACGACTGGACCACGAGTCATCGTACGCCGATGGGCCAGGTCGCGCTCGCGTTGGCGCGTCGGGGCGGCAATCTCGGGGAAGGTCAGACGGAAGGTTACGACTCGGCGGTAGTACGCGTGACCGATCCGGTGAAACTTACGGAGGTGCGTCAGAAGCTCACGGATCTCGGGTACGGCAGTTTTTCGATTGTGGACGAGTTGGACCAGATCCGCACGGTGTTTCTGATCATCGACTCTGTGCTGGGATTGCTCGGCGGTATCTCGTTGCTGGTCGCTTCGTTTGGCATCGCCAACACGATGATCATGTCGATTCTCGAACGCACGCGCGAGATCGGGATCATGAAAGCGATCGGCGCTGAAGATCGCGAGATCAAATTGATCTTTTTTGTTGAAGCGGCGGTGATCGGCGTCACCGGTGGTGTGGTTGGTGTGTTGCTGGCGTGGGGAATCGACGCGCTTGCGAATCGTCTCGCCTATCGCTTCATTCTCAAACCGCAGGGCGCGTCATTCATCGACTTCTTCGATCTGCCACCTTATTTATGGATCGGCGCGATCCTCTTCGCGCTCATGGTCTCCATCGCCGCCGCTCTCTATCCCGCCTCGCGAGCGGCCCGCATCGACCCAGTGCGGGCGCTCAGGCACGACTAAAAGCCCGTCCACAGATTTCACAGATTCAATCTGCGTAATCTGTGGATTGCTGCTAACCACCCAGCGCGGTGCCGCAGCGGTTGCAGAAGCGTGCGGAGATGTCTTTCTGGGGGACGCCGCAGGAGGGACAGTTGCGTCCGACACGCAGGTTTGCGCCGCAGGAGGAACAGAAGTCTGAGCCGACGCTGTTCGCCGCGCCGCAGGTGCCGCAACGGCCCGGCAACGGTGGAACGTAGCCGCCCGCTTTGCGCGCGATGTGATCTTCGATTATCTTCCACGCGTCTTCTGTAAGTTTGTATTGCCAGTACGCGCCGAGCGCCGCCAACGCCAACAGCGGGGGGAACACGATCGCGCCGACGGCAGCGACTGCGGCTTTGTCAAACCACTTCTGCATGCCAATCTCCACGCGTGTACCGCCAGACTCGGGCGTGATCTTGATCGTCAACGCCGACGAGAGCCCGGTCAGGTCGCGTAGTGTGTTCGACTTTCGCGCTTGGAAGATGCTGGTGGTCGAAACCTGGAAAGTCTGCACTTCAAACTCGCTGTCAAAAACACCGCGCAATTCGGTTGTCAGTTGTGGGAGATCGATTTCAACGTTCGGGTAGTAACGACTGTCCATTAATCAGCTTCCTTTCGCTGCAGACTCAAGCGCATTGTACTATGAGAACCTTTCTAATCCTTCTACTCCACGCACTGCTGCTCGCTCCGCCCGCTTTCGCACAACTTTCAACGAGCGCTTCAACGAGCGCCGCCGCGATCGACGGGTTTAGCGCAGCGCGCGCGGTGGCCCAACGCCGTTGGGAAGAACAGTTTCGCGCCGTGCCTTCGCCGAAGTCCGCGCGCGAACACCTGCGTATCCTGACTCTCGAGCCGCATATCGCCGGCTCTAAAGAAGACTACGCGACCGCTGTTTATGTGCGCGATCAGTTGCGCAGTTATGGGATCGCCGCGGAGCTCAGGCAATACGACGTTTACCTCAACTATCCGAATACGCCGCCCGTGCTCGAATTGATCACTAATAAACGCCAGAAGCTGAGCGTCACCGAAGCTGCGGTGCCGGGCGACCCGACCTCAACGCACCCGAAGATCCCGCCGCTGTTCAATGGCTACAGCGCGAGCGGCGACGTCACCGCGCCCGTGGTTTACGCCAACTACGGTCTGCCACCCGATTATGAAGAGTTGAAGAAAGCCGGCGTCGATGTGAAAGGCAAGATCGTGATCGTACGTTACGGCAATTCGTTTCGTGGCGTGAAGGCGAAAGTCGCACAGGACCACGGCGCCGTCGGTTGCATCATCTATTCCGATCCCGCTGACGATGGTTACATGCAGGGCGACGTCTATCCGAAAGGACCATGGCGTCCGGTGGCGTCGGGCCAACGCGGTTCGGTGCAGTACCTGTTTGACTATCCGGGTGATCCGTTAACGCCCGGCCGTCCCGCAATCGATGGCGTGCCGCGTTTGAAGCCGGAAGAAGCGACTGACCTCACGCGCATTCCCGTGCAGCCGATCGCTTACGACGTTGCGCGACAGATCATTGCGCCGTTGAAAGGACCGGTGCGGCCGCATGGTTTTCAAGGCGGACTGCCGTTCGCGTATCACGTCGGCGGTACAGACCACGTGAAGGTTCGTTTGAAGACGGACATGGATTACAAGATCCGTCCTATTTGGAACGTGGTGGCGCGAATCGAGGGAAGCGTTGAGCCGAACCGTTGGATCGTTCTCGGGAACCACCGCGACGCGTGGGTGTTCGGAGCAGTTGATCCAAACAGTGGTACGTCGGCGATGTTGGAAGTGGGCCGCGGGTTGGGCGAGTTGTTGAAGCAGGGATGGAAACCGCGTCGTACGATCGTGTTGTGTAGCTGGGATGCGGAAGAGTATGGCTTGATCGGCTCGGTCGAGTGGGTTGAAGAGCTCGCCGCCGAACTTAGGGAGAAAGCCGTCGCGTATTTGAATCTCGATGCGGCTGTTTCGGGGAATCAGTTTGGCGCGTCGACGGTGCCGTCGTTGTGGAAACTGATGCGTGCCGTGACGCGTGAGGTTAAGGATCCAAAGTCGGGCAAGACGGTCTATCAGCGGTGGCAGGATCAGTCGCGCGAGCAACGCTCCGAAGAAGAGGGGAACACCGCCGGCGAAGCGCGCATTGGGCCACTCGGTTCCGGGTCAGACTACACGCCGTTTCTGCAACATCTTGGGATTGCCTCGACCGACATGGGTTTTGGCGGCGATTATGGTGTGTATCACTCCGCGT
>DASUOZ010000460.1:0-4890 GCA_036276375.1 Pyrinomonadaceae bacterium
GGACCAGCGGCCACGGACATCCGCCATCTATTCAGCGGCTTCATCAGCAAACGGCTGCCCCGCGGGTTTGCTGTCTCTACAATTTTTCAAACCACTTCCGCGCTGCCTTACAACATCACGACCGGGTTCGACGACAACGGCGACACGGCGATCAATGATCGTCCGTCGGGTGTCGGGCGAAACAGCGCACGCGGCGCGGCGCGTTGGGAGATTGGTTCACGTTTGAGCTGGGGCATCGATTTCGGACCTGACCAGCAACCTGCCGCCGGCGGACCGCAAGTGCGTATGATTCGCGTTGGTGGTGGCGATGGCGCGGCGCCGCCGTCGTTGCCGGGAATGGCAACGAAGAAGTACCGGTTGGAGTTCTACGCACAGGCGTTCAATCTGCTGAATCACGCGAATCTGGCGACGTTTTCCGGCGTGATGACGTCGCCATTCTTCGGCCACGCGACTTCGGCGCAGTCGCCCAGAAGGCTGGAACTTGGAATGCGCGTGAACTTCTAACCACAGATTTCGCAGATAAACGAATCCGCGTAATCTGTGGACAACTTGCCGAGCGAAAATCCGTCCGCTAGAATGGCTGGTTTTCGCTATGGCCATTGATCGCATCAGTGTTAAGGGCGCTCGCCAACATAACCTCAAGAACATCAATGTCGACATTCCGCGCGACCGTTTTACGGTGATCACCGGCCTCTCCGGTTCCGGCAAATCCTCGCTCGCGTTCGACACGATTTATGCTGAGGGACAGCGCCGTTACGTTGAATCGCTCTCGGCTTACGCCCGCCAGTTTCTCGATCAACTCGAAAAACCGGACGTCGATTCCGTCGACGGTCTCTCACCGGCGATCTCCATCGAACAGAAGACAGTTTCGCGCAGCCCGCGCTCGACAGTCGGCACGGTCACCGAAATCTACGACTACATGCGTCTGCTGTTTTCGTCGATCGGCATTCCGCATTGTCATGTCTGTGGCGCGGCGATCACGCGGCAGAGTGTCGATCAAATCGTGCAGAACGTGCTCGGACTGCCGGAAGGCGAACGCGTGATGGTGCTGGCGCCGATCGTTCGCGGCCGAAAGGGCGAGTTTAAAAAGGAGTTGGAAAAGCTTGCGAAGGAAGGTTTCCTGCGGGCGCGTGTCGACGGCGAACTGCTTTCGCTCGATGAAGAGATCCGGCTCGACAAGCGACGCAATCACACGATCGAAGCCGTCGTCGATCGGCTGCTAATCAAAACGGGTATCCGCGATCGCTTGACGGATTCGATTCGCACGGCGTTGAAATTGACCAGCGGCGCCGTGCTCATCTCGATCGTTGACGGCGAGGAAAAGCTCTACTCCGAACGGATGGCGTGCGTGAACTGCGGCATCAACGTACCGCCGCTCGAGCCCCGCTCATTCTCGTTCAACTCCGCGTACGGCGCGTGCAAACGCTGTCATGGCCTCGGCACCGTGCTGGAGATCGATCCGGCGAAACTGATTCCGGATGCGCACGTGCCGGTTGAAAAACTCGCGTTCATGGGTCCGGCAGACAAGCAAGGCTCGGCTTATCTGAAGTCGGCGTTGCAGGCGGTGATCAAACACTGCGGCGCAAACACGAAGACCACGTTTGGCGAGTTGCCGAAAGAAGTGCACGAGGCGTTCTTCAACGGCACAAGCGGAAAATTGAGTTTCGCGCAGGGACTCTATTCGTATCAAAGCGAGTGGAAAGGCGCGCTCAAGTGGCTGCGCGAACGTCTGAACGAGGCGCCGTCCGACCGTGTGCGTGTTGCGCTTGAAGAGTTGGTTTCACCGGCTGTTTGTCAGGAGTGTAACGGCCAACGCCTGCGTTCCGATTCGTTGTCGGTTCGCGTTGGCGGGCGCGGGATTGCCGAGTACACGTCGTTACCGATCGAAGATGCGGTTGCGGCGTTTGAACAGGTTTCGTTGAATTCGCGCGAAGAACAGATTGCTGGTCCAATCTTGCGCGAGATCAGGAATCGGTTGCAGTTTCTGAAGACTGTCGGACTCGGTTACTTAACGCTCGATCGTGCTTCCGCGACGCTCTCCGGAGGCGAGGGCCAGCGCATTCGTCTGGCGACGCAGATCGGTTCGCAATTGCGCGGTGTGTTGTACGTGCTGGACGAGCCGTCGATTGGACTGCATCCGCGAGACAATCAAAAGCTCCTGGAAACGTTGTCCGCTCTGCGAGACCTCGGTAATACGGTTTTGGTCGTCGAACACGACGAGGAAACGATTCGCCGCGCGGATTATGTCGTCGACCTTGGACCACGAGCAGGCGCGCACGGCGGCGAGGTCGTGGCCGTCGGTACTGCGGCTGATATTGCCGAGAACCCTGCGTCGATCACGGGCCTCTACATTCGCGGCGCGCGCAAGATCGAAGTCCCCGCCGAACGTCGCGCGCCCAATGGGAAATACCTGACGATTCGCGGCGCGTACGCCAACAACCTGAAAGAGATCGATGCCTCATTCCCGCTGGGACTGCTGACCGTCGTCACCGGTGTTTCCGGTTCGGGTAAATCGACGCTCGTCGAAGATATCCTTTACTACGCGCTGGCGCGGCATCTTTACGGCTCGTTGAACGAGCCTGGCCCACATCGCGCGATCGAAGGACTCGAACACGTCGATAAAGTGATCGAGATCGATCAGTCGCCGATCGGGCGTACGCCGCGCTCGAATCCCGCAACGTACACCGGCTTGTTCACACCGTTGCGTGAGCTTTACGCAATGCTGCCGGAGTCGCGCGAACGTGGTTACAAGCCCGGGCGGTTCTCGTTCAACGTGAAGGGCGGGCGTTGCGAGGCGTGCGAAGGTGACGGCATGAAGCGCATCGAGATGAACTTCCTGCCCGACGTTTACGTGCTGTGCGACGTGTGTCGCGGCGCGCGTTACAACCGCGAGACGCTCTCGGTGAAGTACAAAGGAAAGTCGATCGCGGATCTGCTCGACACGACTGTCGAGGAGGCGCTGCCCCTGCTGGAAAATATTCCGCAAATCAATCAGAAGTTGCAGACACTGCTCGACGTCGGTCTCGGCTACATCAAGTTGGGCCAATCAGCGACGACGCTCTCAGGCGGTGAAGCACAGCGGATCAAACTGGCGAAAGAACTGTCGAAGCGCGCGACGGGACGAACCATCTACATTCTCGACGAACCAACCACCGGGCTCCACTTCGCCGACGTTCACAAATTGCTCGACGTGCTGCAACGGCTGGTCTCGCTCGGCAACACCGTGCTTGTGATCGAACACAATCTCGACGTCATCAAAAGCGCCGACTACATCATCGACCTCGGTCCCGAAGGTGGTGAACATGGCGGACGCGTCGTCGCTGCCGGCACGCCCGAAGAAGTCGCACGCTCAAGACGTTCCCACACGGGTCACGTCCTGCGTCCTCTCCTAAACGGCCGCCTCGCCACGAATGGACGGAAGAACGGGAATGGCCAACACCCGGTTGAGTAAGTGCACGCGGGTGAGTGTAAGATAGCGCGACTGATCCTGGAGACAGCGAACACTTGCCTTCAATCGACGACGATCTCAAACCGCTCGAACTCGATGAAGTGAAGACGTATCCGCTTGCGTCACGCACCAGTAAGGTGAGGCTGGATGATTTCGCGGGGCCGGTGGGTGATGAGGCGTCGCTCATCAAGTTTCTGGCGAGTCTGCCGAATGTACTCGCCGTGCAGACGCTCCGGAAGATCGCGGAGCGAGTGCAACGTGCAAGAGAGTTGGAGAAGCCGATCATCTGGGGTATCGGTGGGCACGTTATTAAGACCGGGTTGGCGCCGCTGATTATCGATCTCATGAAGCGCGGGTATGTTTCCGCGATTGCGGCGAACGGCTCGGTGCTGGTCCATGACGCGGAAATCGCGATGATTGGATCAACTTCTGAAGATGTTGATGCGACACTTTCGGAAGGCGTTTTCGGCGGCGCCGACGAGACCGGAAGACTGCTCAACGCCGCGGCGCAGGAAGGAGCGGCGGATCGGATCGGTTTGGGAGAAGCAGTCGGACGACGTCTGGCGGCAATGAAACCGCAGCATCAACAGTATTCGCTGCTGTGCGCGGCGTACGAGTCGAGGGTTCCGTTCACAGTTCACCTGACGATCGGCGGCGACATCGCGCACTTCCATCCGACCGCGGATGGCGCACACTTAGGTGCAACCACCCACACTGATTTCAAATTACTCGCCGAACTCGTGCGACGAATGGACGGTGGCGGAGTTTATCTAAACATTGGTTCGGCGGTGGTCCTACCGGAAGTTTTTCTCAAATGCGTGACGCTGGTGCGCAACCTGGGCCATCCGTTTTCAAACATCACGACTGCAAACTTCGACTTCATTCAATCGTATCGGCCGCAGACCAACGTCGTGCGCCGTCCCACAGAAAAAGGCGCCGGTGAAGGTTTTTCGATTACGGGTCATCACGAGCTCACGATCCCGTTGCTGGCGGCGCTGTTACTCACGAACAGAAAAAACTGACCCTTCGACTTGACCATTCGACTTGACCATTCCGCGGCGTTCAATTATCCTGCCCTACTCTGAAATTGAAAACCGATTTCAATTTCAGACAAAATTCCTGGAGGAGCCGGACAATGCAAGGCAAACCAAAGAAGCGCGCCCGAAGTGCGCGCCGGCGTGGTCCTAAGTACTGGATCGTTGCCATCGGCACACTGGGCATGCTCGTCGCCTACTGCCCCGCGAATAGTCACCGAATAGTTCTCGGCAAAGCTAGACTAAACGACGAACTCACTACTAACCAGATCCAGCGCCAACTCACGTTCGACATTCCGTCCGGCACACTCGAAGCCGTCTTAATTGCTTTTCAACAAATCTCCGGTATCGAGGTCGTCATTCCCAACGCCGCCATGCGCTCTATCTCTTCCCCGGGCGTGAAAGGCC
>DASUOZ010000461.1:0-5400 GCA_036276375.1 Pyrinomonadaceae bacterium
CGGAGACGTGTGCCTGCGCCTGTAACTCGTTTGGACCAAACTGCTCGAGCCGTTTTGCGGCCTCGTCGGAGCTAAGCCCGTTAGGACTCGATTCGAAACGTTTAAAACTGTCTTCTGTTGTTAGGGTGTGTACTGAGGTGCTCTGAACCGGACTACTAGATTTTGGAGGCTGAACCATCCCGATCCTTCCGCGCGTCGACGTAAGTGGACGTAACGATGCCGCGCCAAAAGGAAAAACCTTTCGCGCACGCGTCAGCCGCAAAAGGTCTTGGTCGTGGAGCTTTGACTGTTTGCCCTACCTGATGCGCCGGGGCCCTACGTCGGGCACCGTGTTGACGGCGACACCAGACCACATTGGCAGGTGACCTACTCCCCTTTTCGTATCGCGATTCTACAAATGTACTATGACGGCTGTCCAATCGATTGCCGGGAGACTGAATGCGCATACTTTTGGTTGAGGACGAACCGAGCGCCGCCTCGATGCTCGCAAAGGGCTTGCGTGAGGAGGCCTACGCCGTAGACATCGCAGCCGACGGTGAAACGGCGCTGTCGCAGGCCGTCGTGAACGATTACGACTTGATCGTTCTCGACGTTGTGCTTCCGGGTATCGATGGTTTCAAGGTCTGCCGAGAGTTGCGCGCAAACGGTTTGACGGTTCCGGTATTGATGCTCACGGCACGCGACGCCGTCGAGGACAGGGTTGAAGGACTCGATTCCGGAGCGGACGATTACCTGCCCAAACCTTTCGACTTCGATGAGCTATTGGCGCGGGTGCGCGCGTTGTTGCGACGAAAGCCGGCGCTGTATCCGGAAGTGATCACAGTCGGAGATCTCGCTGTACGCACGCGCACACGCCAGGTGACGCGCGCGGGACAGAACATCGATCTGACTGCGAAAGAGTACGCCTTACTGGAGTATCTGGTGCGACGCGCCGGTGAAGTGGTCAGTCGGGCTGACATCTCCGAACACGTTTGGGACGAGACGTACGATCCGTTTTCGAAAGTCATCGAAGTCTTTATTCAACGTCTGCGCCGCAAGGTGGATGAAGGTCACGCGCTGAAGCTGATCCACACGCGGCGTGGTGAAGGCTACGTGCTGACGGGGTTAGACGCTGATGATTAATACAGTCAGAGGACGTCTCACACTTTGGTACGTCAGCGCGCTGGCGCTGATACTCGTCCTGTTTGGCGTCTCCGTTTATGTGATGCTTTCGCGCGCGTTGCACCGGCGCGTTGACGAAGCCCTGCGCTCAACGATCGAAATCTCGATCACGTCGCTAACGCACGACACGCAGGAACAACAATCCCCACAGAGTGCGGCGGAGAGTACGGCTGCCGAACTATCGCATCCGCAACAGGCGATGATGATCTTTGACGGCCGCGGACAACTCCTCGCGACGCACCGGGGCGAAGAAGACGTTCAGCTTCAACTGACCGATCTGACGACGATACCCGACGCTGACGTTTCGCTGTACACAGTCGCCGCCGGCAATAACAAGCAAAACCATCGCATCGCCGTGCGCCGAGTTTCCATACCTCCGGCCGGCACACCTTACATCATTCTTGCCAGCCAGTCGTTGAAGCCCATCGAAGACGAACTCGAATCGCTGCGCGAGATCCTGTACTTCGCGGCGCCGGTCGTGTTGCTGCTGGCTGGTTTTGGCGGCTGGTTTTTGGCCCGGCAAGGTCTGGCGCCGGTTACGGCAATGGCGCGCAGTGCGCGGCAGATCGGCGCCGGTAGTCTCGATCAGCAACTGCCGATCGTGAATCCGCGCGACGAGCTGGGCCAACTGGCCACCACCTTCAACGATTTGTTGGCGCGTCTCAATGCGGCGTTTGAAGAGCAGCGACGCTTCATGGCTGACGCTTCGCACGAGTTGCGCAACCCGCTTTCGGTGATGAGCACGGCGGCCGGCGTAACGCTGAAGAAGGAACATCGTGCGGAAGAGGAATACCGCGAGGCGCTGCAAATGATCGCCGAGCAAACACGAAGGCTCTCGCGCATCGTGAACGACATGTTCATGCTGGCGCGGGCAGACACCGGACAATATCCCTTACGCAAGCGGACACTCTACCTCGACGACTTACTCGAAGAAGTCGCTCGCGCCGGCGCGGTGCTCGCTTCCGCTCGGCGAGCGTCAGTGAAGTTGACGAACCTTTCGGAAGCAGTGTTTCACGGTGATGAAGATCTGCTGCGGCAGATGCTTCTGAATCTGGTGGACAATGCGGTCAAGTTCACGCCGGTGGAAGGCGACGTGAGGTTGAGTCTCGAGCGTCGCGACCACGAATATTTAATATCCGTAGCGGATACCGGCCCGGGAATTCCTGCTGAATCTCGGCAACACATCTTTGAACGTTTTTATCGTGGCGACCGAGCGAGGGCGCGGGCTGAAGATGGCGGAGCGGGATTAGGTTTGTCGATCGCGAGATGGATCGCACGCGCTCATGACGGCGACATCGAGCTGGGTGACGCGGACGACGCCGGCGGCACGGGGACAAAGTTCATAGTCCGGCTTCCGCACAGCGACGGTAACTGATTCAACTCGGGCGCCTTTCCGCATTTACCGGGCGTTTACCTGCGTTTTGGTATGCTTCACGATTAATGAAACGGCTGTTCATCGATCTAATCCTGCTGCTCCTGCTCACGATCGCCGTAATCTGCGTGCCGGTTCGTGCTCCACGTGCGGCTGCACCCGGACCGATGACGTCATTCTCAGGTGGCAGGTTTGAAGCGTCAGGCGTGGCGCATGTCGCGGGCACGGAGGGCGTGCTGTTTGTTGATGACGGGCGGCCGAATGAAATCTTCTGGATGCAGGTCGGCGACGATCGCAAGCAAACCGGCGCGATCAGGGCGATCGACCTCGGCACGAGCATCATTGACCTTGAAGGCATTACGACTGACGGCGAGTTTTACTATGTTGTGGGCTCGCAGTCTAAATCCAAAGGCGCAGATCTGGCAGGCCTCGCACGGTTCAAGTTCGACACAGCACACCAACGCGTCGTAGAGACTCAAGCTGCCTCTGGACTTAAAAAGTTTTTGGCGGATAATGTTGCCGAGCTCCACGGCATGGAGAACACGAAATACGCGAAGGGCGGAATCAACGTTGAAGGGGTTGCGTGGGATCCGCGAAACGCGCGATTGCTGTTGGGCCTGCGTTCGCCCGTTGTGGATGGGCATGCGCTTGTTGTGCCGTTGAAACTGCGAGACCCGAAATCGGCTTTGTCTTTTGACAATCTCGAGGTTGAAGGACGCAGGGCGATCAGACTCCCGCTCGGCGGAGCCGGTATCAGGAGCATCGAGTTTGACGAATCCCGCAAAGCCTTTTTCCTGATTACGGGTGCGGGACCGAATTCAGAAAAGATGGACTTCAAGACCTGGGAGTGGAGCGGCAACGACGGCTCACCCGAGCTGCGGGAGAGGGAAACATTTGACCGCCGCCTCAAGCCCGAAGGCATTACGCGCTTTTCCAACGGCGCGCGACAGTTTATCTTCATCGTGTTCGACACCAGCGGCTACGCCGCTACGGATTAATAATCGTCAGTCCATTCAACTTTAAGTAAGGCAGGGAAATACGATGCCTAGCCTCCGTCAAGCAGTTCCCTCCGCTGCGGTCGCGCTGATGCTTCTTTCCGCGACCGCGTTTGCTCAAAATACAACCACGTACGCGCAGTTACCGCGTTTTCAGCAAGTCAGCGACAAACTGTTCCGCAGCGGTCAACCACGCGCCGGCGGCGTCGCCCGACTTCGTGAGCTCGGCATCAACACCATCATCAATCTGCGCGGCGCGAGTTCGTCGACTCGTAAGGAAGAAGCGGAAGCGCGCGCCGTTGGCTTGAACTATTTCAACATCGCGCTTCCTAATTGGGGACGGCCCCAGGACTCACGCGTGGCGCGCATTCTCGACCTGATCGCCGCGCCGCAGAACGGGCGTGTCCTGGTCCACTGCAAAGACGGTGTCGATCGAACGGGAACGATCGTTGCCGTGTATCGCATGATGCACGAGGGCTGGACCAGTCAGGATGCGCTGGCCGAGGCCGAACGTAACGGCATGCGACGCACCCAAGTCTGGATGCGCGATTACGTGGACGATTACGGTGATCGCGTGGTGTTGCTGGGACCGCAGGCGGCGCTGAAGTCGCCGAGTGTTGGTGAGTCCTTCGACGATCGCGTCGGCGCGAGCATGCGTGTGGTGGAAAGAGGCACCTTCCGGGCGCGGAAAGTCGCGCGTATCTTCTTACGCAAGTTTTCCATTAGATAAAGCTTTCCCCGAAAGTATATTTGCCACAAAGAAGCACAAGAAGCACAAAGATTTTGCTAACACATTTGTGCCTTTTGTGCCTCTTTGCGGCTATGAATCCGACTGAAATGTAGAAATCGCGTGACGTTCCAAACACACAATCCGGGTCTCATGCTACCGCCGCCCCGCCCGACGGTTGTCGCCTGCACGTATGTCTACAATAAGGAGTTTTGGAGAAACGCCGGCGGTGGGTCGGATGTTGACGCTCGATGCGATGCGTGGCGGCGCAGCGCTGGCGGTGGTGACGTATCACGCGCTCGGCGTGGCGCCGCAGACGGCGTTAGCTGGATGGGAGTGGTGGTTGCCGCAAATCACCTCGTACCTCGTGCACTTCGCTTTTGCGGGCATATACCTGTTTTTCGTCATCTCCGGTTTTTGCATTCACCTGCATTGGGCTAAAGCACGCGCCGCCGGTGTTCACAAACCCGTCATCGATTTTCTCTACTTCTGGAAACGACGCGTCAGGCGACTTTATCCACCCTACTTCGCCGCGCTCGCGCTTTACCTGGTCTACATCGCTTACAAAACTCCGGTCGAAGTCACCGGCTTTTACTTGTGGGACGTCGTGCTTCATGTGTTCATGTTGCACAACCTCGACCCGCGCACCTGCTACACGATCAACGGCGCATTCTGGACGCTCGCGATCGAGGAACAACTCTATCTTGCCTATTTCCTGCTGCTCTTCCTGCGGATTCGTTATGGCTGGACCATCACGTTGGCGTTGTGCTTTGGCGCGCGGCTGGCTTGGCTGATCATGAGCCGCGGTTTGAGTGAAACGGTCGGCTTCCACATTCCGGTGACGGAAGCGGCAGCGACGAATTGGTTCATCTGGGCTTTGGGCGCTCTGAGTGTCGAAGCAGCGTTAGGAATCATCAAGCTGCCGGCGTGGTGCTCGAAGATTTCGCTGGCGGGTCTGGTTCTGGGCTGCACCATGCTGCTCGCCCAACTCTTACCGCTGACGGATCAACGCGGCTGGCTCCACGACACCGGTTGGCTGCTGATGCATCCGGGTTGGGGTGTGGGATTTTTTATCCTCGTAAACTATGCGGTCGCGGCTGAGCAACGGTGGCGTCTCAAGTCGTGGAGTGTTCCACGTCTGATTC
>DASUOZ010000462.1:0-2062 GCA_036276375.1 Pyrinomonadaceae bacterium
GACAGTGGCTCGAGTTTCACGGCAATAACACAGTCTACCTGCTCTATCGCACGATCGCGCCGACCATCGCGATGGTCCAACGCTCAGATGATGGTGGTTTCACCTATGGACCAGCAACGGTGGTCGGCGCCATTGGGCAAGTCGGTTATCTCGACGTGCACCAGGCGTCGGGAACCGTTTACGTCAGCGGCAGCACGGGCCAGGTTTGCACCGGGCGACCAGCGGCGCCCAACACCGCGCCGTCGTCATACACGTGCATGCAGGTCGCCGAGGACAACGAAAACCCGGCAAACATTTTCTTCGTCGTGAAGGTCGCTGACGACGGCCGCAAGTGGCTCAATCCGGAAACAAACGTACAGGAAGACGTTGGTACCGCTTACGTCGCCTATTCAAACGGCTACAAAGTTTTCTTACGTCACTCGATCGACGGCGGGCGCACGTGGAGCAATCGCGTTCGAGTCAGCGACGGCGCAAACACCCGCACGGCGCTGTTCCCGTGGTTGGAAACTGGTCCAACTCCCGGTTCAGTCGGTGTCGTTTGGTACGGCACTGCCGGCGCAGTCAACAACGACGACGCAAACTGGCAGGTCTTCTACGCGCAGAGTTTCAATGCTGACGAAGAAGTGCCGTCGTTTCGCCAAGTCACGGCGAGCGACCACTTCATTCACGCCAGCAATATCTCCACCGGCGGCACGCTCGGCACCGCCAACCGCAATCTGATCGATTATTTCCAGGTCTCGTTTGATCCGACGGGCGCTGCGATCATCAGTTACACGGACGATCACAACGACTACGATGGAAACACTTACGTCACGCGCCAGATCAGCGCCGCGAGCATAAACAATGAAGGTACCACCAGCGTCCCCCCGCCGGTAGAAGGAGCCAGCCTGCCGTCAAAGCCGTCGCTGCCCGCCGATGGCTCGCAGGTGACGGATTTTGCGCAGGACGTGCAGGTTGGCTTACTCGGCGTGTTGCCGCTCAACGACCCACTCGACATCACCGCGATCAAATACTCGTGCGAATCGACGACGAGTGGACCAGTGATCGTGGCCACGATGAAGGTTTCGGACCTGGCGCTCGTTCCGCCGGGTTCGAACTGGCGCATGAGCTTTGCGGCCAATGCGCCTGACTCGCGTTTGAGCCCGACCGGTGATTACAGCTTCGGGCTCTCCGATCGCGGCGATCAGTTCTTCGTCAGGGCGCAAACGCCGCTGACGATTACTACCGAACCATTTCTTTCGACGAACCAGTTTACGTTTGGCACGGTGCGGCGACTTTCGGACGGCTCACTTGCTTACACCACACGCGGCGCCGCCGATTCAGGCTCGTTCGACATGGTCAATAAGACGATCACGATCAAAGTCGCGGCCAGTAAGCTCAATCCGTTTGTCACTAAAGGTCCGGCTATCGGCCTCGGCTCAGTCCTGACCGGCCTTCGCGGTCAAACGTTCACCAGCGGCGCCAACGCGAAGACCGACGCGACGCGCGGCGGCACGTTGTTCACGATCGAACGTTGCACCGGAAGCACGGGTGGCGGCGGTGGTGGCGGCAGCGCCAACCACGGTCAGGCGTTTAGAGTCACCGGCAACGGCAAGATCTTCGGCAAGACTGTGAGCTTCGAGATCAACGCCGACGATCTGCCCAGCGGCCGTCTGAAATACAGCGACAAGGAACAACACATCGACTTCGCTTCAGACAAGATCACCGGCTTCACCCGCCTGACCATGACGAAGGTCAGTTTCACCGGGGAGGCGACGGTCAATGGTCAGAAGGTGATGTTTACTGTCGAAGTCGACGACAACGGCGAACCGGGAACAGGCGATCGCTTCAAGATCATCATCACGGGCGCCGTAAACTCAACGCGCGAAGGCGCGCTGACTCAAGGCAACATTCAATTTCACCGGTAGGGGTGACGACGATGAAGACTCTTACGACTCTGTTGCTGATGTTGCTGTTAGTAGGACCGACAGCGCCCGCGGCCATCGAAAAACTGGAGGGGATTGGGATCGGTACGTCCATCGATGAGGCCCAATCCAAATTAAGACAGATAGGAACCGGCGGC
>DASUOZ010000463.1:0-4930 GCA_036276375.1 Pyrinomonadaceae bacterium
GATCGCGCGTGGCCGAGCAGATCGTGTTAACCACTTGCGGCTCAGTATCGGCCTTTTCGCGAACCGCTTCGGCGACTTCCAGAAACGTTTGCAGCTTGATGGTTGTTTGTGAAACGACGAGCGGCGAGCGAAGCGGCGGCAGTGATGCGACTTCCGCTGCGTCGCGCACGACGTACGTATTGTCAGGAGCGTAACCGACGACGCCGATCATTTCAGGATGATCCGGATTTCCCGCGACTACCACGTCACGTCCCTGGCGTGCGGCGCGTTCGGCGAGGTGCTGCACGCGAGTAACAAACGGACAGGTCGCATCGATCACTTTCGCAGCGCGCTGTTCGAGCTCGCGCTGCACTTGCGGCGTCACACCATGCGCACGAATCACGGCGATCGTATCGGCGCCGGCCTCGTCGGGCGAATCAATTGTCGAAACACCCTGCGCGCCGAGCCGTTCCATCTCCTGCGCGTTGTGGATTAGTGGACCCAGCGAGCGGATCGGCCGTGCGCCTTCTTCAACCACTTCTTCCACCATCTCGACTGCGCGTTCGACGCCGAAACAGAATCCGTATTCGTCTGCGAGTAAGACTTCCATAAGTGATCTTTCGACTTCGCCGTTCTGAGTTCAGTCTCCCAATTAGACGCCGCCCGTTTGAGGTTCGTCAGCGGTCGCGCGTTTGCACTTTTCCCGCCACTCGTCTCGCAGCCGGTCGCCACCGGCGACGCGGTCGTCAATCCACTCAATTTCCCAGTCGACGGCGCTGCGGATCGTCGAGAGCATGGCTTTTTTGACATCGCCCAGCGCGTGCGCCAGGTCTCTCGGCAAAATCGCGTAAGAAAAGTCGCCAATCTGGCGCAAACCGTCGCAAACCGCGTCCACTACGTCACCACAATTTCGGGCTTCCTGCATAACTCAGCCTCCGGCAAGGATTCTAGCACCATCTGCTTTACGGTCGCACGGAGGCCGAAGTTCGGCCACAGACGGACACCGACGCACACGGACTAAGCAGGTAAGCCGCTTCGGGCCACCTTTTCCATCTCGTTGCAGAAGCGGTCCAGCTCGCCCAGAGTGGTGTAGACGTTAGGTGTGATGCGGATGCCTTTGAACTCCTCGTGCACGATCGGCGTGGTGAAGATGCGGTGTTTGTTGAAGAGGTAAGTGCCAATCGCGGTCGGATCGACGCCTACCACTTCCACGTTAGCAATCGCGCAGGATTGCTGCGGATCGAACGAGGTGTTGAAGCGAATCTTCGGCACGTCTTTCAAACGGTTCATCCAGTAGCGGGACAGGTAGCGCAGCCGCGCTTCCTTGCGCTTGCCGCCGATGCCGTTATGAAACAGCATCGCTTCGCCGATCGCCAGACGCGGCGCCGCGGAGTGGGTGCCGACTTCTTCAAACTTGCGAATGTCGTTTGACTGTTTCGACTCCGCCGCCATCAAGGGCCACAGCTTTTCGATTTTGTCGCGTTTGACG
This sequence comes from Pyrinomonadaceae bacterium, assembly GCA_036276375.1. GTDB lineage: Bacteria > Acidobacteriota > Blastocatellia > Pyrinomonadales > Pyrinomonadaceae > PSRF01. Next base: position 1,469 of record DASUOZ010000463.1, read on the forward strand.
TACAGCAAACCGCTGCCTTTCGGCGCGTAGAGCCACTTGTGCAGGCTGGTGCCGAAGTAATCGCAGCCGAGGTCTTTCTGTTTGAAGTCAAACTGCGCAAACGAATGCGCGCCGTCGACGATCGTTTCGATTCCCCTGGCGCGCGCCATCTCGCAAACGGCCTTGACGGGCGTGATCTGGCCGGTGATGTTCACCTGGTGAGACATCAGGATCAACTTCGTTCGACTCGTGATTCCTCTCTCGAAAGCGGCGGTGATCTCGCTGACGTCTTTGGGCGGGATCGGTATCTTCACCATCTTGAGTACGAGACCTTCGCGACGCTCGCGCTGGCGCAGAGTGGTCAACATCCGCGGGTAGTCCTGCGTGGTCGTCAGGATTTCGTCGCCGGGTTTGAAATCCATGCCCATCAGACAAATCTCGAGCGACTCGGACGCGTTGCGCGTGATCGCGATCTCTTCGCGATCGCAACCGAAGATCTCCGCGAGACCCGTGCGAATCGTTTCGGACTGCGGCTCGAGTATTTGCCACATCGTGTAGGCCGTCGCATCTTCCTGCTGCCAGATGTAACGCACAAGCGCTTCCGTAACGATGCGCGGGCTGGGTGAAACGCCGCCGTTGTTGAGGTTGACGATCCCCCGCGTAACGGTGAAGGAGTTTTGAATGACAGACCAATAGTCTTCGTTCATCGCGGCTTGTTCGGGCGTGAGGTGAGCAACACTTCGCCCCGCGGCTTCAACTTCCTTCAAAAGCGCGCCGATCGCGGGCACCGTCAACGCCGCGAATCCCAATCCCATGAAGTTTCGTCTTTTCATTCCGTGTTCATCCCTGCCCAAAGACGATCTCGCCGTTGATAACCGTCATCACACAGCGCGTCTTCAGAATGTCAGCTTCGGGAATCTTCATGATGTCGGCGGACAGGATCGTGAGGTCCGCCAGCTTCCCGACTTCAATCGAGCCGCGCAGCTTTTCTTCAAACGCCGCATAAGCGGGCCACAACGTAAACATCTTCAACGCCTGTGCGCGCGTCACCGCTTCTTCCGGGTGCCACCCTTCGCCGGAAAACCCCTTCTGGTCCTTGCGCGCCACCGCCGCGTAGAATTCGATCATCGGCTCGCCGCGTTCTACCGGCGCGTCAGAGCCGCCCGGCACGACCACACCCGAACGAATGAAACTCTCCCACGCGTAGGAGCCGGCCAAACGGCTGATACCGAGCCGGCTCGGCGCGAAAAACAGATCGCCGATCGCGTGCGACGGCTGCATGGACGGAATGATTCCCAACTTCGCAAAACGCGGAATGTCTTTCGGGTTCACGATCTGCGCATGCTCCACCCGCCAGCGCGGATCGGCAACTTTTCTTTGCGCCGGAGGCACCGCTTTCAACGCCGCCTCATACTCGTCGAGAATGAAAGTATTGGCGAGATCGCCGATCGCGTGTGTCTCAACCTGAATGCCTTTCCGCAACGCATCTACGAGCAACGGCCTCAGATCTTCTGCTTTGACTGTCAGAAATCCTGACGTGTCGGGCGCGTCAGAGTACGCCGCGTGCAACGCCGCGCCCCGCGAACCGAGCGCGCCGTCGGAAACGACTTTAATCGTACGGAAAGTGAAGCGGTTATCGAATGCGCCGATGGTCGGTCCTTCGTTGAGCAATCGTGTCGCACTCGGTCCTGGACCATGCACCGCTTTATAAATGCGCAACTTGATCGCGCCCGCCGCGTAGAGCTTCTTGAAGATCTCGACGTCGTTATAACCGCCGCCCGCGTCCTGAATCTGCGTCCACCCGAGCTCGATGTTTCGTTTGACGCCGAGCACAACCGCGCGTTCGGCATCCGCCGCGGAAGTCGGCGGCACTTTGCTGCGCACGAGTCCTTGTGCTGAGTCGAGCAACATGCCGTTGGGCTCGCCGCTCTGTTTGTCTTTCGACACCTCGCCACCGAACGGGTTCGGCGTGTTCTTGTCGACGCCGGCGATCTTCAACGCCGCACTATTGGCGACGGCGCCGTGCCCATCGGCGCGACCCAGAATCACGGGATTGTTCGGCGCGACTTTGTCGAGGTCCCAGCGCGTGGGGAATACGGGCGGTTTCCAGTGCGTTTCGATCCAGCCACGGCCGGTGATCCAGTCGCCGGGTTTTGCCTGGTCCACCCGTGCTTTCACCTTCGCGAGAAAATCTTCCAAACTCGTCGTGCCTTCGAGATTGAGCGTCATCTCACGCAGACCCACGCCCGAAAGATGCTGGTGCGAGTCAGTAAAACCCGGCAACACGGTGTTGCCCTGCAAATCGACGACGCGCGTGTTGGCACCGACGTATTTCTGCGCGGCGGCGTTCGTGCCCACGAACACGATGCGATCGCCTTTGACGGCGATAGCCTCCGCTTGCGGTGCTTTGTCATTTGCGGTGTAGACGGTACCGTTTTTGAAGACGATGTCGGCTGGAGCGACAGGTGACTGGAACGGGGCGAAACTAGCGAGCAGCACGCTCAACAGTAGCAACAGGGGTCTCATAATTCCTCGAAGGTCTTGAAAGTGTTAGGCCGGAGCGCACAGATTAACACGAATCTTCAATTAAGACGGATTGTTCAGAAACATCTGGAGTTCTGGTGCGGTCGGTAGCGCTGTCCTCGCTCCCAGCGCACTGCACTTAATCGCTGCGACTGCGTTTCCGAACTTCAAACTTGTTTCGAGATCCTGGCCCGTGAGAAATCCGTAGAGAAAACCGCCATGAAAAGCGTCGCCCGCGCCCGTCGTGTCGCGGCAACCGCCGGGCGCCTTAAGCCCGCGCGACTCTATAAACTCACCTTCGCAATAGACCACCGCGCCCGCGGCCCCAATCGTCATCCCCACGATGGCGCAGCCAAACCGGTCGTGAAGCTCGATCAACGCGGCACGCTCGTCAGCGATGCCCGTCACACGACGTGGAAACTCTTTCGAGCCGATCAGGATGTCGATCAGCGGCAGCAACTCGGGAAGACCTTCGTAAACGTTGTCGATGTCGGCCGAGACGATCGTGCCTGACGCTTTGGCGGCCTTGGCAACGCGTGCGCACGCCGGCGGATCGTGTGCGTCGAGATGCAGCACCCGCCCGAGCGAGCCAAACTCAAGCGGCGCCTCTTCCGGTTTGTAGGCGAGTCGTTCGTCACGATCCCAGACGATGGTGCGTTCGCCGCTGCGCGCGTCGATCGTGATGAACGCGATCTGGTTTGTCGCACCATCGATCACTTCGGCGAAATCGCAGTTCACGTCTTCATCGACTAATGATTTCAACCCGAACTGTCCTTCCGGATCGAAGCCGAACCGGCCGGCGTAGGCAGTCTTCAACCCCAACCGCCGCAAAGCGACCATTGCTGACGCTGTCTGCCCGCCCGCTGATTGTTTGTGCTCGAGCAAATGCATCTTGGTGTCGAACGCCGGGTACTCCGGCACGACGATCAGGTGGTCGACAGCGTTCAAACCAAAACCCAC
>DASUOZ010000464.1:0-6404 GCA_036276375.1 Pyrinomonadaceae bacterium
ACGAGCTTCGAGTTCGTCACGGACTTCATGGGCGGCGGCGAGATGGGCCATCTCGATGCGCCCGGCGTTTACAACACACCCGATCCTGACGAGTACGTGCGCATTCCGGGCGAACTCTTACAGGAGTACAACGGGCGTTACGAGTTGCGCGTTACGAACGAGTTGGAAGAGGCGATCTTCTTTGATCGGATGCAACTGGTTGCAATTGCGCATCCGCAGGAGACAGAAGTCTATCCGAACGAAGGGCTCACCGTTCCGGCGCCGCAGTTCAAACTTTACACGACACGCGATGCACGGCCGCCGTTGACGGCAGTAGACGACCAGGGGCACGACGTGTTGAGTAAGATTTTAAGACTGGATCGGGATTACGTTGACGACTTTAAAATCCATCCAATTCGTGGGTTCGCGGATGAACATACGTTGACGCTAACGATACCCGCAGGAAATAAAACCAAGTTGCTGTTAACCGGCTGGACTGACTACGCGTGGTCCAGCGACAACCTCGCGGCGTCGCAAAGCGGGAAAGCGCTCTCGCCGCCGGCGTTACAAGTCAAAGACAAACAGGGCCAGTGGAAAACCATAATCGAAAACATCGGCATTCCCGTCGGACGTCCGCAAACTGTCGTCGCGGATCTCACCGGAAAGTTTTTGAGTGACAGCCGCGAGGTCCGCCTCGTGACCAACATGCGTATCTACTGGGATCAGATCCTCGTGGATATTTCTCCCGCCGATGCTCCCGTCAAGCTCACTCGGCTCGCACCAACAGTGGCCGACCTGCGCTGGCGCGGCTTCTCTCGCGAGTATTCGCCTAACGGCCGCGAGCCGATGACGTACGACTATTCGCAAGTCTCATTTACTTCGCCGTGGAAAGTGATGACGGGTCGTTACACGCGCGAAGGCGACGTTCGTGAACTACTCTCCAACACTGACGATATCTTTGTGATCTCGCGCCCCGGCGACGAACTGATTCTGTCGTTCGACGCACGCAAACTGCCGCGGCTGCCCGCAGGCTGGAAACACACGTTCCTGCTTTACGCCGACGGCTTCAGCAAAGAGATGGATATCAACTCCGCCAGTCCGGATCAGATTGGACCACTACCCTTTCACGGCATGAGCAAATACCCGTACTCGTGGCCGGAACGCTATCCGCTGACACCCGAGCGACAGCGGTACCTTGAAACGTACAACACGCGAATCGTTACTTCTCACGTAGACAGGATTGCGGGAATAACAGGACTCAAACAGTGATTAGATATTCAGTAGCCGCCTGCCAAACGGACAATCCAAACCCGATCGATCGTCGCGGCATGCGCGCCAACACGGATCGCATTCTCTCGATGATCGACTCGGCGGTGATTGGCGCGTCACCGTTTCTGCCGGTTCGACTGGTCGTCTTTCCCGAGTTTGCCCACGCAGCGCCAGTGTTTGAAACAGCCGCGGAGTTGATCGACAAGCTCGCGATTCCGATCCCAAACGAGCACACCGAGCGGTTGCAACAGAAGGCCAGGGAGCACGACATCTACATTCAGAGCGGCTCAATGCTGGAGGTCGATCAGAAGTGGCCGGGTCACGTTTTTAACACGACCTGTTTGATCGGTCCCGAAGGCGTCCTCTACAAGTATCGCAAGGTCAACACGTGGCTGCCGTTTGAAGTGCACACGAGCCCGCACGATCTACCTGACTACGACGAGCCGCTTTTTCCCGTCGCCGACACACCGATCGGAAAGCTTGGCTGCGCGATCTGTTACGACTGGTTGTTTCCCGAAGCGATGAGACAGTTGACGGCCAACGGCGCGGAGGTATTGATTCGGGTTTCGGCTTACATGGATCCGTGGGGCGCGACCGAACCGATGGCCTGGTGGACCATCGTTAATCGCTGCCGCGCGCTGGAAAACCTCGCGTACGTCGTCGCTGCTAATCAGGGCGCGAGTTTGAAACACTATCCGCCGTATTCATGGCCGGGCGGGAGTCAGGTGGTGGATTTTGACGGACGTTTACTGGCGGAAGCATCGCCTGGGCCAGGCGAACGAATCGTGGTGGCGCCGATCGACATCTCCGCGTTGCGTCACGAGCGCGCGACGCGACGCGGCCATCTGATGTTGGGCCACTTGCGAACGGAGGCGTATCCGGTCTACAAACAACATTTTTATCCGCCTAAATCTTAATAAAAATCCTGCGGCGGTAGAGTAGCCACATCAGAAACAACCAGACCAGCACGAAACTGATCGCAAACGCGAGCGACGCATTCACCGGCGACGCCCACGACGCAAACAGGTTTTCGTAAATCCAGCCACCCAGCGGTTGATTGCCGACATTGATCACGCCAAACAGCGTGGCCATGATTCCGGCGCCGACGTACAGCGCGATCGCGTTCATGCCGAAGATCTCAAACGGCTTGGCCCAACGGCGATAGCCTTTGATGTCGATGAGCCAGTAGCAAAGGCTGAGAAACTGTAGCGCTAAACCGCCGGTGAACATCACGTACGAGCTGGTCCACAGCGCTTTGTTGATTGGGAAAAACGAGTTCCAACCCCAGCCGATCGCCGTCAGCACTGCGCCCGCCACGAACATGCCCGCAACTTTCTCCATGCGGGATTTCTCGTTGCGCAACCACTGGCCCGTCAACGCGCCGATCAGCGTTGTGACTAACGCGGGTATCGTGCTCAAAAACCCTTCGGGATCGTAGACCTTCGCCTGCGCCCACACGTGCTTGCCAAACACGACGCGGTCGATGAACGAAGGCAGACTTCCTTCCTTCGTCAGATCGCCCGCCGCAAAACCGGGCGCCGCTACAAACGTCAGCAAAATCCAGTAAAGCAACAGCAAACCGATCGAGATCAGGACTTGTGTGCGCCAACGCGTGTTGAGAAAGATGATCGCCGCGAAGAAGTAACAGACCGCGATGCGCTGTAACACGCCGGGAATGCGTAGCTCGCCCAATGAAAAGAACGGAAAGCCGTTCAGAAACAGCCCGATCGCAAAGATGATCAGCGTGCGCTTCAGGATCTTTAAATAGAGATCGCGTTTGCTTCCGCCACTCTCCGCCCGACTGCCGAGCGCCAACGCGATCGATACGCCTACGATGAACAGGAAGAACGGAAACACCAGATCGGTCGGCGTCCAACCGTGCCACTGCGCGTGCTGGAGCGGCCAGTAGATGTGTTCCCAGGAACCGGGATTGTTGACGAGCACCATGCCGGCGATCGTGATTCCTCGAAAGACATCGAGTGAAAGCAGGCGGGACGTGGTGGCTACGGCATCAGGGGATGTTGGCATCGGCGGCGAATTCTAGCACAGTCACGTGGGCCACACAGAGGCACAAGAAGCACAAAGACATTAGGCGTGTTTCAATGCCTTCCTGTGCCTTTTGTGCTTCTCTGTGGCTGAACGACTACCGCGAACCGGGCGCTGGTTTACGCGGCAGCTTCTGATCGCGCATCGCCGTCTGGTACACAAATGCAGCCATGATCGTCGCCGCCTGCTTCATGTCGTCGGCCTGAATGCGATCGAACACGTCCTGGTTCGAGTGGTGCGTGCGCGTGTCGTACTCGATCTCGTCCTGGATGAACTGAAATCCAGGCAGACCAACACCATCGAACGACAGGTGGTCAGTGCCGCCGGTGTTCGCGATCGATAACGTCGCCGCGCCCATGTCTCTGAACGGCGCGAGCCATTGACGGAAGATGCCGCGCACGCCCTCGTTGCCCTGCAGATAGACGCCCCTGATCTTGCCGGTGCCGTTGTCGAGATTGAAGTACGCGCTGAACTTTTCGTAATCGGCTTTCCTCACGAGCACTTGTTGAGCTTGCTGCGTCGTGGCGCCGTTGCCGTTTCCGGCGCCGCCGCCCATTGTGTTGGTGCTCGCGCCGCCGGTGGCCGGCACTGCGGAAGTCGTTGGCGGTGGCGTTTGCAGACTGCCGAAATGTTGCGCCACGTAAGCGCGCGAACCGAGCAGTCCCTGTTCTTCACCGCTCCACAACGCAATCCTGATCGTGCGGCGCGGTTTCAAGCCCAACGCCTGAATGATGCGCACCGCTTCCATCGCCACGGAAACACCCGCGGCATTGTCAGTCGCGCCCGTGCCGGAGTGCCACGAATCCATGTGGCCGCCGAGCATTACGATCTCGTCTTTTAGATCGGTGCCCGGAATCTCGGCAATCGTGTTGTAGCCCATCAGATCCTGATCCTGAAAAGCAACACCGAGATCGACGGTCATCTTCACCGCTTCGCCTGCCTGGAGCATGCGCACGATGCGGTTGTAATGTTCAACTGCGACTACGAGTTGCGGAATGACTTTCGGAACGCTCTTGTCCTGAGGCCCCATTCCGCGTCCCGCCGGCGCGGCGTTCGGATTCTGCACCGGTGGAACTATCGACGCGGCACCGACGAAGATCGTACCGCCGTCGCCGCGGCCCGGATCGATCAACATCGCCGCGCCTTCCTGATCGAAGAAACGCATCTTCGCGTTGGCGAATTGTTGGGCCGCGCGAAAGGGGTTGTTACCGCCGCCAGAGTTGCCGCGCCCGGCGGCCGGCCTTGGCTCAGGGGCATCGGCGAGTGTCAGCAGGTCCTTTTCGGTCATGCGCGTGCCGAGAGCTTCAAAACGGGCCGGCACTTCGCGCACCGCCGTAGTCAGCACGATCTTGCCTTTGAGGTTGCCGGCAAACTTTTGGAGATCTGCTTCCGTTTTGGCGTCGACGTAAACGACGTCTGTCGTGAGCGGAGCGCTCGTGCCCGGCGACCAGGCTTTCGGATAGGCGATCACGGGAAACGCAGTCGGTTCGCTGACCTGCGCGGAGAATCTTTTCAACGTCCAGCCCCGGCCAAATGGTCCAAACGGTTCGAGGTGCGCGTTCTGCAAACCCCACTTCGTCAATTGATCCCGCGTCCACTCGTTCGCCCGCTTCATACCGGGCGACGCAGTCAGGCGTGGTCCAATAACGTCGCTCAGGTAGCTCAGTGTCTGCATCACCTGCGAGCGTTTCATGCCTTCGTCCTTAATGCGCTGAATCGGATCGTTTGGATCGGGCGCGGGCGTTTGCGGCGCGTTGCCGCCGCCGGCAGGTTGCGCTGCGGGCGTCTGTGCGAGCAATGTGGCCGGTGAAAAGACGAAGATCAGAAGCAGCACTATCGCTGCATAGCGCCGAACAATCATGGTGGTCTCCTCGAATTGTAGGTTTTCACCGCCGCATCCGGCGGCTAAGACTGGACTGAAGTGCTAATACTGCACCCGCACGCGGCAGGTTGCAAGTGCAGGCGAGTTTTGGTGGGAGAAAAATCGCTCTTTGAAAATCTCGCCTGAATCCCGGTCGCCATTAGTTCGGGTAGAACTACGCGCTAGGTAGCGGGTGAACGAGTGGGCCGAGTCGCTGGTGGTTCCACAATCGGCTCGACCGCGTTTGAGCGATAACCGCATGCTTCGTCCGCGCAGTAGCGGAAGGTGCCCTGCTTCTTGGTCGTCTTCTCCAGCAGAAACGGCGCGTTGCACTGCGGACATGTGTCAGACACGGGCTTGTCCCAATACACAACGTTGCAGTTTGGATACTCGGAACAGCCGTAAAACACTTTCCCGCGTTTTGACTTCTTCACTACGATCTCGCCCTTACAACCCGGACGCGGACACGAAACGCCGACCGTTTCCTGCTTGATGTATTTACACTTCGGATAATTCGAACACGAGATGAACTCACCAAAACGTCCGAACCGTTTGACCAGTTGCGCGCCATCGACCGGACACACTTCGTCGAGCGGCACCGGCGCCGGCGCGGCTACACCCGTCTTACCAATCTTGCGGATGTTGCGACACTCCGGATAACCGGTGCAGCCGAGGAACGGTCCAAACCTGCCGCGCTTCAACTGCATCGGCTTGCCGCACAGCTCGCACACTTCCGGCTCGGTCTCTTCACCGTTTGCGCCCGCTTCCGCCGTCGCTCCAGTACCGTCGGCACCCGCCGCGGCCGGCGGCTCCGCATCGCGTGTGGCTTCACAGTTGAGGCACTTGAGATACGGACCGAAGCGGCCCCACTTCTGCACCATACCCGGCGTGTTGCACTTCAAACACACCTCGTCGGTCGGCACGTTCTTCTCTTTGATGTCTTTGATGTACTGCTGAAACTCTTTCAGATCGCCTTCAAACTTCTTGTAGAACTCGCGCAGCGCTTTGGTCCACTGAAGTTTTCCTTCTTCGATCTCGTCGAGCTCTTCTTCCATGCGCGCGGTGTAAGTCTCGTTGAACAGATCGTCGAAGCCACCTTCAATCAGCAGATCGTTGACGGTTTTACCGAGCGCGGTCGGATGAAATCGGCTCTGGATTTTCTCGACGTACTCACGCTCCTGGATCGTCGACATGATCGCCGCGTAAGTCGAAGGACGTCCGATGCCCTTCTCTTCAAGTGCTTTGACGA
>DASUOZ010000465.1:0-5535 GCA_036276375.1 Pyrinomonadaceae bacterium
CGCTGCAACAACTCCGCGAAGATTTGCCCTGGATCCCTTTCCGCCTGGACCACCATGAAGTTGGCTCTGGATTTTACCGGACGCAACCCCCGGATTGCCGACATTGCGGTATAAAGCCGCTCCCTTTCGTTGAGAATAGCCTCCACCATTGGACCAAGCAGACTGGGATATTTTTCGAGCGCGACCTCTGCCGCGAGCTGAGAAAAGACATTCAAATTGTACGGCAGGACGCCCTTGCGAATTTCACGCACCAGTTCCGCCGACGCAAGCAAATAACCGACGCGCAGCGCCGCAAACGCCATCGCTTTCGAAAACGTACGCAGCACAACCAGGTTCTCATGCTCGCTCAGCAACGGAACCACAGATTGTTGCGCAAACTCATGATACGCCTCGTCGATAACGATCAACCCGCGCGACGCTGCGAGCAATTGCCGCAAATCGTCGGGCGCGATCACGCAGCCCGTCGGGTTGTTTGGCGAACAGATAATCGTGACGTCCGGTTGCTTCTCATCAATGACCTCGAGCAACCCCGCGACATCGTAAGTTAACTCCGGCGTCGCCAATACCGTTTCGACTTCGCCGCCAAGCACCGTCGTCACTTGCCTGTACAACGCAAACGTCGGCTCGGAAATCAGCACACGCTTGCCTGGACCAATCGCCACCATCAACAGCGCCTGAATCAGTTCGTTCGAGCCATTTCCGGCGATGACGCCATCCGCTTTCCAACCGGCAAACTCCGCCAGCCGTTCGTGCAGACTGACGGGCACGAAATCCGGATAGCGCGACCACTTGCGCGCCGCAAAACGCCGCAGCACCTCCTCTTTAATCTGCTCCGGCGCGTCCCACGGGTTCTCGTTCTGATTGATCTTCACCGCCGCACGATGCGGCGAGAGCGTGTACGCGCGCAGCGCACGAACCGCGGGTTTGATGATGTCGAGTGGCGCGGTCATTTCTGTTTACGCATAGTGGCCGAACGCGCGTGAGCGGCTAGTCCTTCGCATTCGGCCAGCACTGAAACGTCGTCAACGACGGAAGCAAAAGCGCTTTTAGAGTAACGCAACAGGCTCGTTCGCTTCACGAAATCATAGACGCCGAGTGCGGATGAAAAACGCGCGGTTCGGCCGGTCGGCAAGACATGGTTTGGACCAGCGACGTAATCACCGACTGCTTCCGGCGTATACGAACCGAAAAAGATAGCGCCGGCGTGTTTGATCTTTGCCGCCGTCGCTTCATCTTCGCTCGTGATGATTTCAACGTGCTCGGGCGCGAGTTCATTCACCAGCACGCAAGCCTCGTCCAGATCGTTCACGAGCACAATCGCGCCGTAGTCCTGCAATGACGAAGTGGCAATGGCACGTCGTGGCAACGACTCAACCTGCCGAATTAACTCTTCCGCTACCCGCTCTGCCAATGCCTCTTGGCTGGTGATTAAAACCGCGGATGCATCCTCACCATGCTCGGCCTGGGCCAACAGATCAGCGGCTACAAACTCCGGCCGCGCCTTGTGATCCGCAACGATTACGATCTCGCTTGGTCCAGCGACAGCGTCAATGCCAACAACTCCGAAAAGGAGTTTCTTGGCAGCAGCAACATATTTATTTCCTGGCCCGGTTATCTTGTCGACCCGCGGAATCGTGTCGGTCCCAAACGCGAGTGCCGCGATCGCTTGCGCGCCGCCCACCGCGTAGATCTCTTCAACCTTCAACTCCAGCAACGCCGCCGCAACAGCCGGGTTCTCCGCAAGCGTGCGAGGCGGCGTCGTAACCACAATTCGCTCCACCTGCGCCACCTGCGCCGGCACGACGTTCATTACGATGGACGACGGATAAGCCGCCGTTCCTCCCGGCACGTACAAACCCACACGCTCCAGCGGCGTAATGCGCTGGCCCAACCGCACACCTTCAGCCGGCGAAAACTCCCATGACTGCTCCACCTGCCGCTCGTGAAACACGCGTACGTTTTCGATCGCCACTCGCAACGCCGCCACCACGGCGTCGTCAACCTTTTCAGCCGACCGACGCAGCGTCTCTTCAGTGATTCGCAAGTCGGAAGCCTGGAGCTCAACGCCATCAAACCGTCGCGTGTAGTCGATCAACGCCTCGTCGCCGCGCACACGCACGTCGTCGATGATCGACCCCACCTGCGCGAGCAGATCGGAGTCGAGCGCCACCGAACGCGACGCCAACCGCGACATCAGCTCCCGCACCTCATTCTCGCGCACGATTCGAATCAAACTTCGCGGCCTCCTTTTACAGAGGCATTCACAGGCGCATTCACAGCGCTGTTCAGCGCGGTTTCCAAAGCCTGGACCAACTGCATAATCGAATTCGCCTTGAGCTGGTAACTCGCGCGATTCACCACCAACCTCCCGGTCGACTCAGCAATCTCTTCAACCACCGTCAAACCGTTCTCGCGCAACGTTCTTCCAGTCTCCACCAGGTCAACGATCAGATCGGCCAGGCCCAACGCCGGCGCGAGCTCCACGGAGCCCGAGAGTTGAATGATCTCGACCGGAATGCCGCGCGCTCCGAAATGCGCGCCGGCAATCTGCGAATACTTCGTCGCGACGCGCAACATCCCCAAACTTCGCGTTATGATCTCCGCATCAGCAGCCGCCACCACGATCCGGCAACGCGCAATTCCGAGATCGAGCGGCAACAACAGATCCGCCTGCGACTCGAGCAGCACGTCGCGCCCGACAATGCCGCAGTCCGCAATCCCATGCTCAACGTAAACGGGAACATCCGACGGCTTCACGAACACGAAACGATACCTGCCCGACTCATCCGCGATCGCCAGACGCCGTGAATTGCGTGCCTCGTCGCCAACGCGCACGCCCGCGCGCGCTAGCAACGCCAGCGCGTCGTCCTGCATTCTGCCTTTGGCGATCGCAATCGTAAGCATCAGTACCTTTTGCCTTAACTGTGGCGTGCCACAAAGGGGCACAAGAAGCACAAAGAATTCTCGAACACATTTTGTGCCTTTTGTGCTTCTTTGTGGCTACCCGTTTGCCATCCTGCGCGCGAGCACTTCCGTCAGCGCGTCGAGGTTCAAAACAAAGCCAACCGCCGGTTCCGGGCGGCCGAAGTTTCCTGTCAGGCCGTCGTATCGTCCGCCGCGTCCGACGCTCGTGCCCGCGCCGTGCACAAATACTTTCAGACTCAAACCGGTGTAGTAGTCGAGACTCGAGACGTCGCTGAGGTCGATCTCGAAACGGTCAGCGAGGCCAAGTGACTCGAGCGCCGTCCAAAGCTCTTCGAGTGAATCGAGCGCCGCCACAGACCGTGGGTTTGCGATCGTCTTGCGCGCCGCGCTGATCACTTCGCGCTTGCCCGTCAGTTGAGTCGGGTGAAGAAAAACTCGGCCTTCTGAGCCGGACAGACCATTCAGAAACCGCTGCAACTCGGCGGTTTCGCGCGTGTCGATCAAACGCCGCAACTGCTCTCGCGCCGCCGCGGGCAACTCGAGATACGCCGCCACACCGTTGAAGATTTCGACGTTGTTTATCGTGATGACGTAACTCGATTGGAGATCCAGACGCGACAGAATCTCCGCCGCGAGCCGCAACACTTCCAGATCCGCCGCGTGACCATCGACGCCAATCAGCTCACAACCCAGTTGCGTGTTTTCGCGGCGCCACTCGGCATGCGACTGCGGCTGCTGCCGAAACACCGGCGCCGCGTAACAGAAACGCAACGGCCGCGGCCGTTCGGACAGCAGCGTCGCGGCCATACGCGCCACCGAGCTCGTCACATCCGGTCGCAGCGCCAGCAAACGCCCGTCATTATCAGTAAAACGAAAACCGCGCTGCGCCTCGGCCTGACCCATTCCTTGTTCGAACAGGTCGTAATAATCGACAGACGGCGTGATCACTTCCTCATACGACCACGCGGCGAAGACACTCATCGCGGTGTCTTCAATCGTGCGCCGCAGCCGGGCCTCGGCGCCGATGTAGTAACGCATTCCTGCTGGAATTCTCGAAATCATCGGAAAGGAAGTTCTGCGTTCTGAGTTCAGCCTTTAGGCTGCCGACCGCACAAGCTAAAGCTTGAACTCAAAACAAAAACCCGCTGCCGGGTTGGTTTCGGCAGCGGGTTTTGGAATCGTCTTGCGCTTTAAGTTTTGTCGTCAGCGCTTGCAACACGATCGCAGCCCGCCACCCGCGTGGTGGTGATGCCAATATCCATGATGGCCGCGATCACTAAACATTGCCCGGGCCTTATACCTGAGCCGCCGGGTGCTTGTCAACGTCAACTGCCCGGAATGAAGGGGCGCGACTGGACGATGTAGATCTGGCCTTTCATGTAGGCCCATTCGATGTCCTGGTCGCGCGCGGCGAAGATGCGCTTGATCGCCGCGGCGGCGCGCACGAGACGGCGAATGACGTCGTCAGTGAGCACGACACGGTCGCCGGTGATCGGTACTTCCTTTACCCCGCCCTTTTCGTCAAACGTGAGCAGACTGTCTTCCGCCGAGCGCGTCAGGACCTGGATCGCGTTTGTGCGCGGGCGAAAGATGATCTGCTCCGCGATGCGTTGGCCTTCGACCACTTTGATTCCCAGGCCGCGTTTGGCGCTGATGTAGATCGCGCCGCCGTTTTCGCGGTCGAAAGGATCGGTCGTAATCATGACGCCGGAGCTTTCGGAATTGATTCCTTCCTGAAGCAGCACGGCCATGAAGATCTTCGAGTGGTCCACGCTCGCCCGTTCGCGTGCTTCGTACGCCTCAAAGTTCCACAGCGACGCCCACACCTTCCTGATCGCGTCGATTAACTCCTCATCGCCGCGAACGTTCGGCACGGTCGTGTAAAGCCCGGCGCCGCTGAAGTTCGGCAAATCTTCCGAGTTTGACGAACTGCGCACAAACAGCCCTTTGCCCGCATACTCGCGTGCGACTTTCTGCAAGACCTTCTGCCGCAACGCCGGATCAAACTCCGAGCCTTCTATCTTTTCCCGGAGCGACGCAAGCTGCCCGCGGCGGTACGCCGGGTCGTGCACAAACTTCTGATCGTTGAGGAGTCCGAAGATCGTGTCGTCGAGCTTGTTTCGTTTGATGAACTCGTCGTAGTAATGAAACGGTATCGTGAAGCCGGGCGGCACGACGATGGACGGCAAACGCGCGTTCAGCACCTCACCCAGGTTTGCCGACTTACCGCCGAAAGCGAGACTCGATCGCGCGCGCTGTTGGGCCAGGTCGAGCAGGCGCGTCTCGTCGAGATTGAAACGCGGCTTCATCACGTCGAGTCGCTGTGCCTGTCGCCGCTGGTACTCGCGCAACTGGTCCATGTCAGCGCGTTTGATGGTGTACTTCTCGCGCAGCGTTTCAAATGAAACCCACCAGCCGTCGTACTGTTTAAACAGCTCTTTCGCGTTCTTGATGTAAGCGTTGGGAATGCCCCAGCCTTTCGCGAGCAGGTTGATGTGCGACAGCGGTGTTGATGGTTGCGACGTGATGATGCCGGCGACGGGAGGAAGCTGAACCGGGACTTCATCCAGGACCAGGATTTCGTTAGCGCCTATCTCGACGTGATCGTCG
>DASUOZ010000466.1:0-6222 GCA_036276375.1 Pyrinomonadaceae bacterium
AAGCGCGGACTGGAAGACTGGACCAAAACGCAGGGCGGCTCAGTCTACGCCATTAAAGACTGTCCGATGCACGAAGAGCCGTTGCATCTCATTCCGCATCAACTGCGTGCGGAAGTCGAAAAACATTACGGCATCTACATCGAAGGCGACCTGTGCCCGCAGTGCCGCTATTCACTCGATAGAACTTACGGCGGCCGCCACGAAGACGTGAAAGTGCATCGCGTCGTATTTTCGGAAAAGGAACGCGTCGGCATCGGCACGTTCTCGCCGAGCGATCCCAAATCGCAGGACATCACGGAGCTCACCGGCTCCATTGATCTCTCGACAATCGGCGAGGTGGGTGTCGAGTCAGACCCGCGCGCCTACCGCTTCGACGGCGAGTTGAATATCGCCAACCGCGGGTTGATGGAATTCGTCGAGATGCTGAAGGTTGACGAGAAGTTTCTCTACAGCCTGCTGACGCTTTCGCAGGAACAGAGCATCAAGACGGGCCGCTTCGCGATGATTTATGCCGATGAAGTTATTCTGTCTCACTCAAACGAGAACGAGTACATCGCTTTTGCCGGCAATCGCAAATCCGAAGCGCTCCAGGATCGCATCATCCTCGTGAAGGTCCCCTACAACCTTCGCGTTTCCCAGGAAGAGAGAATTTACGACAAGCTGTTGCACCAGTCGGAAGCGCTGCGCAACGTTCACCTCGCGCCGAACACGCTGAGGGTCGCGGCGATGTTTGCCGTGATGACGCGTCTCGAAGAGCCGAAACGGCAGAACGTCGACATCGTGAAGAAAATGAAGCTTTACGATGGTGAAGACGTTGAGGGTTACAAGTCGAAAGACGTGCGCGAGTTGAAAGAAGAGACCGTGCGCGAGGGCATGGACGGTATCTCGCCGCGCTACATCATCAATCGACTGTCGAGTGCGCTGGTCCGCGATGGCGTGACCTGTATCAACCCGATCGACGCCTTGCGGGCGATCAAGGACGGCTTCGAACAGCACACCGGTATCAGCGCCGAACAGCGCGAACGTTACTTGAACCACATCTCGCAGGCGCGCAAAGAGTACGACGAGCTCGCGAAGATCGAAGTGCAGCGCGCTTTCGTCTACTCGTTTGAAGAGATGGCGCGCACGATGTGCAACAACTATCTCGATAACGTTGAGGCCTTCTGCAACAAGGAACGCATGAAGGATCCGATTACCGAAGAGGAGATGGATCCGGACGAACAGTTGATGCGCTCGATCGAGGAGCAGATAGGTATTTCCGAAAACGCCAAGAACACGTTTCGCCAGGAGATACTGATTCGCATCTCGTCTCACGCGCGCAAAGGCAAGCCGTTTGAATACAACTCGCACGAGCGACTCAAGGAAGCCATTGAGAAGAAGATCTTTGCTGACCTTAAGGACGTGGTGAAGATAACTACGTCAGCTAAGACCCCGGATCCGGACCAGTTGAGAAGGATTAACGAGGTCGTGGACCGGCTGGTGAAGGAGCACGGATATTGTCCGGTCTGCGCGAACGAGTTGCTGACTTACGTCGGTACGCTGCTGTCACGCTAAGTGGGGCAAAGATTAAGCGGATAACACAGAGTGGATAACTCAGAACGCCCGCGCTCCTCTTCGGACGCGGGCGTTATGATAAGTGGGATGAAGAAACGTTACTGGATCGCCGGAACGGCAACGGCTGCTGCCACCATCGCAGTCGCTGCCAAGCTTCTGGCGCGGCCGCGCGACGCCGATTGGCACAAGTATCGTCACGTTATTTTTCATTCGGAACACTCGCGGTTCGTCGAGATCGACGGCGTCCGCGTTCATTACCAGGAAGCCGGTGAAACCGGCAACCCGGTGCTGGTGCTGATTCACGGCTTCGCTTCCTCAACGCTCGTGTGGAGCAAGGTATTTCTCAAACTGGCCCAGGCCGGTTTTCGGGTCATCGCCGTCGACTTGTTGGGCTTCGGTTACTCCGGAAAGCCGCGCAATGGTGAATACACGATCGCCGGTCAGGCGAGCCTGTTGATGAGGCTCCTCGACCATCTGGGTATCAGGCGCACGATGCTCGTCGGGAGTTCGTATGGCGGCGCGGTCGCCGCCACCTGCGCACTGGATCACGCGCACCGCGTCGAGAAGTTAATCCTGGTGGGAACGGTGAACAACAACGATCCGCTGCGCTTCATCCTGATGCGGCTGTTTAGTTCGCCTTTGCTTGGAGACGTTTTGTCGCCGCTTTTGATCGGCTCGCGGCGGTTGTTGCGCAAACGAATGAAGCGCGTTTACGACCGTCACGAGTGGGTGCTGGATGAACGGCGCGTTGATGCGCGTCATTTTCCGCTGCGTGCGGCGGGTACGCAGCGCGCGATCATCCGCACGGTGCGCGGCTGGGATGCCGAACGGATTTCCCGAGACGCGCATCTTATTCGACAGCCGGCCCTGTTACTTTGGGGTGAAAATGATCTCGAGATTCCACTCGCTGACGGCGAGCGGTTGCACGAGCAGATCCCCGGATCGCGGCTGGTCGTTTTTCTCAACTGCGGGCACTTGCCGCACGAGGAATATCCTGAAGCGTTTACGAAAGTTGTCGCAGGCTTCTGCATGTAAGAAGTGCGGGTAAGAAGTTATGTCAATTCAACGCAACGACTGGTCACTGCAACGCAAGGGCATCATCGATCAGGAGCGACACAAAGACCGCGTCAAGGAAGCCATTCGTAAGAATCTCGGATCGATCGTTTCCAACGAAGCCATTATCCTTTCCGACGGCAAGCGCACCGTTAAAGTTCCGATCAGGGCGCTCGACGAATACAAGTTTCGCTTCAATTACCAAAAAGCCAAGCACGTGGGCCAGGGCGACGGTAAGACGCGCGTCGGCGACGTGATCGGGCGCGAGAGCGGCAGCCGCGGCAGTGGCACGGGTTCCGGGCAAGCGGGACAGGAAGCCGGCGCCGACTATTACGAAGCGGAAGTAAACATCGACGAGATTGCCGCGCTCATCTTTGAAGACCTTCAGCTTCCTTATCTTGAGGAAAAGGCGAAGAAGGCGGTGCAGTCGCGCAAGACGCAGTTCAACGAGATCCGGCGCACGGGTGTGATCGCAAATCTCGACAAGCGGCGCATGATTCTCGAAAACATTCGGCGCAACGCGCGTGAGGGCAAGGCGCGCTTCGGAGACATCAAAAAGGAGGACCTGCGTTTCAAGACCTGGGAAGAGGTGATGCGCTACGAGTCAAACGCCGTTGTGATCGCCATGATCGACGTGTCGGGCTCCATGGGCGAGTTTAAGAAATATATCGCGCGCAGTTTTTATTTTTGGATGGTGCGTTTTCTGCGCACGAAGTATGACAACGTCGACATCGTTTTCATCTCGCACCACACCGAAGCGAAGGAAGTCACTGAAGAACAGTTTTTTACGCAGGGCGAGTCGGGGGGAACGGTTGTTTCGTCTGCTTATCAACTCGCGCTCGACATCATCAAGCACCGCTACCGTCCGACAGACTGGAACATTTATCCGTTTCACTTTTCCGACGGCGACAACTACTACTCCGACAACGAAGAAGCAGTAAAGCTCGCCGATGAATTGATCTCGACCTGCAATCTGTTTGGTTACGGCGAGATTGGGGAAGAGGGTTCGTCGAGTTATCGGCGTTCGTCGGGCGCGTTACTCTCCATTTTTAGTGACCGGCTACAGAATAAGGATCGCTTCGTCGGCGTGCGTATCGACGACAAAGAAGACGTCTATCCCGCGCTGAAGCAGTTTTTCGGAAGGCGAGGCGTGGAGACGCCGGCGTAGCCGGCGTGATTGAAGCCCGATGGAAGCCCATGGAAGATCGCGAGATTAGAGAGTTAGAGAAGGCGGTCGAGCAGATTTGGGAAGTCGCTCGTGGTTTTGGGCTGGATCCTTACCCGACCAATTTCGAGATCGTGCCGGCGACCGTGATGTACGAAGTCGGCTCGTACGCGCTGCCCGGGCGCTATTCCCACTGGACCTTCGGCAAGGCCTACCATCGCATGAAAACGATGTACGACTTCGGCCTCTCCAAGATCTATGAAGTGGTCATCAACACTAATCCCTCCTACGGCTTTCTGCTCGAGACCAACAGCCCGATTCAAAACAAGATGGTGATCGCTCACGTGCTGGGCCACGTCGACTTCTTTAAAAACAACACCTACTTCTCCAAGACAAACCGGCGCATGGTCGAAAGTGTTTCCACGCACGCGCAGCGGATGATGGAGTATGAGTTCAAGTACGGCCGCAAAACGGTTGAACGCTTCCTCGATTCCGTACTGGCGATCGAAGAGCACATCGATCCGTATTTCTTCATCAAACGCGATATTTCAATCGCCGAAGAGAAGCGGCGCGAGGAGTATCGCCGCAAGGACGGTCGCTACGATGATTTATGGTTGCTGGACCAGCGTAACGAGTGGAGGGACGACGTTAACGGCGAGGGTCAAACGGACGATAAGAAAGCGCCTCACGAGCGACTCCCGGAAAAAGATCTGCTCTTCTACCTCATGAAGTATTCACCTTCGCTTACGCCATGGCAGCGCGACGCGATCGCGATGGTGCACGAGGAAATGGAATACTTCGTGCCGCAGATGCAGACGAAGATCATGAACGAAGGTTGGGCCAGCATCTGGCACGCGCGCATCATGCGCGAGCTGGATCTCACCGACAACGAGCACATTGAATTTGCGAACCTGCACTCCGGCGTCGTATCGCCACAAAAGGGCCAACTGAATCCGTATTATCTTGGTTACAAGATTTACGAAGATATAGAGCGCCGTTGGAACCAGCCGTCGGACGAGGAGCGCGAGAAGTTTGGCCGGAGGGGCGGTGAAGGACACGACAAGATTTTTGAAGTGCGCGAGCTGGAGAACGACGTTTCCTTCCTGCGCAACTATTTGACTGAGGAATTGTGTGAAGAGCTCGACCTGTTTGTGTTTGAGCTAATCGAGGAAGAGGAATGGACGATCACGGAGAAGCGTTGGGAGAAGGTGCGCGATCAGCTCGTCGCAAACATGACCAACTTTGGTTTTCCGTATTTGCAGGTTGAAGACGGCGACTACAACGGCAATCGCGAGCTGTACCTTAAACACCGCTACGAAGGGACCGAGCTCGACATGCGTTACGCGCGTAAAGCGCTCGAGCATGTCCACGCACTTTGGGGCCGCCCGGTGCACCTCGAGACCGTGATCGACGAGGAGTCGAGCGTGCTGCACTACAACGGCAACGAGCACGCCGAAGACTAACCCATCCACAGATTACACAGACGTTTCTGCGTAATCTGTGGATGGTTTTACTTCCATCAACAACTCAGGTAGCAGTGGTATTCGGTTAAAGCTCACGCCGGTGGCGTTTTCGATCGCGTTGAGAATTGCGGGCGCGGCGCCGTCCATCGGCAACTCGCCGATGCCTTTCGCGCCGCCTGGTCCGTAAGCGTAGGGAACTTCTTCGAAGTAAACACGAATCGGAGGAATGTCCACCGGCGTCGGAATGATGTAGTTGGTCATCTGGTTGTTGGCCATGCGGCCGTCTTTCCAAACGACGTTCTCAAACAGTGTGAAGCCGATCGCCTGGGCAACGCCGCCTTCAATTTGCCCAGCCGCGAGCACTGGATTCAACACGCGTCCCACTTCCTGCACGGCAACAAAATCCTCGACGTGCGCTTCGTAAGTAAGTTCGTCGAACGACACTTCAGCGACGTAGACCGCCCACGCGTACGCGCCGTAAGCGTCGCCCTGATATTTCTCGTCGTCCCAATGGACATTCGGTGGTGGTTGGTAAGTCGCGGAGGTCTTCAGCGGCCCGAACCGAGCGATGTATTCCGCGCAAGCAGTCTGAAAATCCTTTTTCTGTTTCCTAAAATCTCCTTCCCCAACGGCCTCTGGCAACAATCCGGCTCCGATTAGTGTCTGCTTTAGGCCCGTCACCGCCGACTCAACGAGTTTCCCCACAACCATCGATGTGCGCGACGCCACGGTTGGCCCACTATTTGGCACGAGTCCGGTGTCCGGCTGAACGATCTCGATGGAGTCGAAATCAAGACCCAAAGCCTCGGCCGCAATCTGCGAGAAGATCGTGTTTGTCCCCTGCCCGATCTCGGTGCTCGCGGCTAGAACGCGCACTTTTCCTTCGGCCGTCGCTTCGGCGGAAACAACAGACTGCAAATAAACTTCTCCCGAACCCGTGAACCCCGCGCCATGCATAAACGTCGCGAAACCGATGCCGCGCTTTTT
>DASUOZ010000467.1:0-5384 GCA_036276375.1 Pyrinomonadaceae bacterium
ACATGCTGCTGACAACCGCGCTCCGCTATCCGCCGCTCGCGGATCTGGCGCAGCCGATGCTGCGGCTCGCGGGCCGGCGCATCAATCCGGCAGCAAACGCGCCGCACCGCTTTCAGTATTCAGTCGGACTGACACTCAAACGCATCGCTGACGGTTCCGAAGTTCAAATCCAGGTGCCCACTGGCGCGAAGATCAGCGGCATTGAATGGAGCGACGACGGCAAGCACTTTGCTTTTCTGAACACAACACCCAGTCGAGTCGAGTTGTGGGTGGGCGAGTCGGCCACCGGCAGGATTCATAACGTCAAGGGCGTGCAGATCAATTCCGTGCTGGGTAACGCAGTCACGTGGATGCCCGACAATCGCACGCTCCTGGTCCAACTCGTACCTCCGGCCCGAGGCGCGGCACCCGCGACGCCACCCGTTCCACCGGAACCAAACACGCAGGAAAGTTCCGGCCGTCCCGGACCGGTCAGAACCTACGAAGATTTACTAAAGTCGCCACACGACGAAAACCTTTTCGAATACTACGCGACCTCGCAACTGGCGCTGGTCGATTCGTCCAACGGAAAAACAACGCCAATCGGGCAGGCCGCGATCTTTCAGGGAGTCGATCCGGCGCCCGACGGCCATCACCTGCTCGTGACGCGAGCGCACCGTCCGTTCTCGTATCTCTATCCTGATTTTGCGTTTCCCAAAGAGCTCGAAGTGTGGGACATGAAAGGCAAAGTAGTTTACAAACTCGCGAGTTTGCCGCTTGCAGATCAGGTGCCGATTGACGGTGTGATCACCGGCCCACGTGCAGCGCGTTGGCGGCCCAACGAACCGGCCACACTCGTTTGGGTGAAAGCGTTGGACGGCGGCGATCCGAAAAAGAAGGTGGCGCACCGCGACAGTGTCTTGATGCTCAAAGCGCCGTTCACGAGCCAGCCGGTCGAGATCTTCAAAACGGAGCAACGCTTCTCGGGTGGAGTCTTCACCGAAACGGGCTTGTTGCTCGTCACAGATTACGAGCGCGACAAACGTTGGATCCGGACGTTTTTGATCGACCCGGGCAAACCCGAAGCACAGGCGAAACTGATCTGGAGTCGTAGCCGGCAGGATCGTTACAAAGATCCGGGCACCCCGGCGACACGCGCTCTGAACGGCCAGCGCGCAATCAAACAAACCGGCGACTGGATCTTTTTAAGCGGCAACGGCGCTTCACCTGAAGGTGATCGGCCGTTTCTCGATCGCTTCAACTTGCAAACGCTCAAATCAGAACGTCTATTCCGCAGCGATGCCGACACCTACGAAGACGTTGTGGCTTTGCTGACCGACGACGGCGCCCAGTTCATCACGCGCCGCGAAACACCGGCCGAAGCGCCAAACTATTTCGTTCGGACGAGCGGCGACGCGGGAGCGGCCGCTCCGCGCGCGCTCACGAAGTTTCCCCATGCGATGCCGCAGTTGCGCGGGATCAAGAAACAACGCGTGACCTACAAGCGCGGCGACGGCGTGGCGTGTTCGTTCACGCTTTACCTGCCGCCCGATTACAAGGAGGGAACCAGACTCCCGACGGTCGTCTGGGCCTATCCGCAGGAGTTTAACGACGCAGACATCGCGGGACAGATCACCGGTTCGACCCAGCGCACCACGAGCATCACTGGTCCATCGCATCTGTTCTTTCTCCTAGAAGGCTACGCGATTCTCGACAACGCGACGATGCCCGTCGTCGGCACACCGGAAACGGTCAACAACACGTACGTCGAACAGATCGTGATGAGCGCGAAGGCGGCGATCGATAAAGCGGTAGAGATGGGCGTGACCGATCCGGATCGCGTCGGCGTCGGCGGCCACAGCTACGGCGCGTTCATGACGGCAAACCTGCTGGCGCACTCGGATCTGTTCCGCGCCGGTATCGCTCGCAGCGGCGCGTACAACCGCACGTTGACGCCGTTCGGGTTTCAGAACGAGCGGCGAACATTGTGGGAAGCGCCCGAGTTGTATCTGAAAGTGTCGCCGTTCATGGTGGCCCAAAAGGTCAACGAGCCGATGCTGATGATTCACGGTGAAGCCGACGACAACACCGGAACGTTTCCCATTCAATCGGAGCGCATGTACCAGGCTCTGAAAGGTCACGGCGCAACAGTGAGACTCGTGATGTTGCCGCACGAAGCGCACGGTTATGCCGGTCGCGAAAGTATCGAACACGTGCTGTACGAAATGATTAGCTGGTTTGATAAGTATGTGAAGAGCGCGGCGTCGCGACACGACGCGACCGACCAGAACGCGAAGTAGTCCGGGCGCCGGATCAAGCGGTGAAGTAGTTGCGGAGGAGATCTACTCGTGGCGACTCGGAATCCGCGAGGACCACAGTGACTACATCGAATCGGTAAGACAGATCGTTCAGTTCAAACAGCTGTAGATAAGCGCGCGCCGCCCGAGCAATCTGGCGGCGTTTGCGTAAGTCGATGTTCACCTGCGGTGGAGCAAACCAATCGGAAGCGCGCGTCTTCACTTCGACAAAGCACAGCGTGTTGTGTTCGTAGGCGACGAGGTCGATCTCGGCGTTTACGACCGCGCCACGCAGGTTGCGGCCGACGGGCAGCGTGAAGTTTGCAGCGACGAGTCGATAGCCGAGTTGTTCGAGATAGGCGGCAGCGTACGCTTCGCCGAGTTTTCCGAGTTCGATACCAGGTGAGGAAGGCATAAGCCACAAAAAAGCACAAAAGACACAAGGCGTCAACTTGTGCGTTTTGTGCCTCTTCGTGGTTAAGCCTTTTCGCTTCTCGAAAATTGCTTTAAGTGAACTCCACGGACGAGAGGAATTTCGGCGGGCGGCGAACCTTCGTCGCTTGCTCGAAGGCGTAGGCCATCCGGATCAACTCTCCCTCACTGTATGGACCACCGAAAAACGAAATGCCCACCGGCATGCCGAAAACGTAACCCGCCGGCACAGTGATGTGCGGATAGCCGGCGACGGCTGACGCGGAAGAGTAACCGCCGCTGAAATGATCTCCGTTTAACCAGTCAGTGGGCCACGGTGGCCCACCGGTCGGAGCTATCAGCGCGTCGAGCCGGTGCTTCTTCATGATGAAATCGATCCCCTGCGTACGCGTGAGCAAGTGGTTTTTCCGCAGCGCCTGGCGGTACGCTCGGCTCGTGAGTGGTCCTTTGGCTTGCGCCTTTTCCATGATGTCCTGTCCGAAGTAGGGCATCTCACGATCGCGATTGCGCTCGTTGAAGTCCATCACGTCTTTTAGTGAACGCACCGGGGCTTGTGGTCCAAGTCCCGCAAGGTACGCGTTCAGATCCGCTTTGAACTCGTACAACAGCACTTCAAATTCCGACTCGTCAAACTTTCCGGTCGTGGGAATGTCGGCCGGATCTACGATCACTGCGCCGAGTCGTTTCATCTCGGCGATGTGGTCGTTCATGAGTTTGTCGACGCGCTCGCTGAAGCCGAAGTGTTTGCGTGCGACTCCCAAACGCACGCCGCGCAGACCGTCACGATCGAGAAACCTCGTGTAGTCAGTGGCCGACTTACCGCGACTCTCGCTGGTTATGCGGTCGCGCGGATCCTGGCCGGTCAACGCACCGAGTATGAGTGCCGCGTCGGCGACGGTTCGCGTCATTGGGCCGGCCGTGTCCTGACTGTGCGCGATCGGAATGATGCCCGCCCGGCTCACGAGTCCGACAGTGGGTTTAATGCCGACGAGTGAATTAGCGGAAGAAGGGCAGACGATCGAGCCGTCCGTTTCCGTGCCGATCGCTGCGGCAGCGAGACTTGCGGCAATGGCCGCGCCGGACCCGGAGCTCGAGCCGCACGGATTGCGATCGAGTGCGTACGGGTTCTTTGTTTGACCGCCACGCCCGCTCCAGCCGCTCGATGATTTAGTCGAACGGAAGTTGGCCCACTCGCTGAGGTTCGTCTTACCGAGAATAACGGCGCCCGCGTCGCGCAGTTTCTTCGCAATGAAAGCGTCCTGCGCGGGTTTTGAGCCGACGAGCGCGAGGGAACCGGCAGTCGTCATCATCCGATCCGCGGTGTCGATGTTGTCTTTCAGCAGGATGGGAATGCCGTGCAGTGGTCCACGCGCGCCACGTTCTTTTCGTTCGCGATCGAGTGCGGCGGCAATCGCTTCAGCGTCCGGGTTGAGCTCGATCACCGAGCGCAATGTCGGACCTTTCCGGTCGATATCGTTGATGCGGTCGGTGTACTTCTCGACAAGTTCTTTCGACGTGTATTTTCCGGATCGAAGTCCCTGCTGAAGATCCGTGATCGTCAGTTCATCGAGCTCGAAGGCGGGTGGTTCGAAGGCGGACACCGGTTTGGCCAGCACCAGCGCACACGTCGCCGCGGTTGTATGCAGAAAGTCTCTGCGCTTCATTAAGGTTCCTCGAATCTGTGAGAACTAAACTACCGACTGACCTTGAAAGAATTGAAAAACCGCTTGGTCAATTCAATGTCTTCCTCGCCCTTTGGATACCCGATCACGATCTGATAGGGCCGGCGGCCCACCAGGTAGACACGGGATTTAAAAGTACGGGAATCAGTGTCGGCGGTAAATTCAAGCGCCGAGTAGCCGTCCAGATTCAAAGCGCGCGTGCTGGTGAGTGTGGCTTTAACGCCTTTCACGAAGTTATCGCGGTTGGCTTCCAGTTCGGCCTGGCGGTTGAAGTTGAAACTCGGATCGTAGTCGACCCAACCGATCAGGTAGACGTTCTTCTCGTCGCGGACGATGAACAGGTGGGTCGTATATGGGCCGTGATCGCTTGGTGTCGTTTCAACCTTCTCCTCCGGAACCTCGGGCATCAGGACCGAGAAGCGGCCGCCGACCGAATTGAAATGCGCCCAGCCGGCTGGCTCGACGACGGCCGGCGCTGGTGTCGGTCTCGGGGCCGGAGTGGTCGGCGTTGACGGTGGACGTCTGGTATGTTCCTGGGCGTTGATGGAGATGGTTAACCCGAATGTCGTCAAGAAAATGGCGAGAAGCTGTTTCATAATGAGTTCCCTTCGAAGCGAGCTCAAAAACTAAAGGCTTATACCACGGATTGATGCCGGATTAGAACGCCTTGTAAGCTATCGACCACTGATGGAAACAAAACAAGCCATGGTGGCCATCGTCGGCCGCCCGAACGTTGGGAAGTCGACGCTGTTCAATCGTCTGATTGGGCAGCGTCGCGCGATCGTGGGTGATGAACCGGGGATCACGCGCGATCGCATTTACGGCGAGGTCGAAGGGGCGGGAGCGAAATTGTCGCTGATCGACACGGGTGGTATCGTGCCGGATGACGATGCGGTAATCCCGGCGAACATTTTCAAGCAGGCGGGCCTGGCAATTGAGGAGGCGCAACTGCTCGTTTGGGTCGTCGACGCGCGCAAGGGGATTACGCAACTTG
>DASUOZ010000468.1:0-12990 GCA_036276375.1 Pyrinomonadaceae bacterium
CAGGGTTTGCCATCAACCGCGTTGTACGCGGACATGAATGACTCGACCTTCGCCTCCTTCACCGCCATCTCGAAGTGCGGCAGGTACGTGTCCCACAGCTCACGGGGCGTGGTGCGGGCGTCGAACTTGTGGCGATCCTTCTCGGGGCCGCTGTGCACGGCGTAGTGTTTCGGAGTCGCGACGACCTTGAGATAACGCGGATCATTCCCTTGCAGACCGCGAACGAATTGAACTCCGAGCTGTCCGGTCAGATACGGATCTTCGCCGTATGTTTCCTGCCCGCGGCCCCAACGCGGATCGCGAAAGATGTTGATGTTCGGGCTCCAGAAAGTCAGTCCCTGATAACGCCCGAATTGTCCCTTGCGCGCGTACTCGTGATGCTTTGCGCGTGCCTCGGTCGAAATCACGTCGGCGACGTCGTACATCAATTTCGTATCCCACGTCGCGGCGAGGCCGATTGCCTGCGGAAACACAGTCGCGATGCCGGATCGGGCGACACCGTGCAACGCCTCGTTCCAGTAATCGTGTGCCGGAACGCCGAGACGCTCGATCTCCGGCGTCGCGTTCATCATTTGCGCGATTTTTTCTTCCACCGTCAGGCGCGACAGGAGATCGTCGACGCGCGCTTCCACCGGAAGACTCGGGTTTTTGTATGGCGGCGCAGTTTGAGTTTGGGTCCGCGCCGGTAAGATAAGAGCGAACAGGACCAATCCGAGCGGTAGCAGTCTCATTTCGTCATCTGACTCCAAACAAGATATCGACCGTTAACTGGTCCAATCGTTCATACGGTAAAGCCTTGCGGGTCAACTCAGCACGATCGAGCGAGAGATCCTTCACTCTGTTTGCCTTGTCAGGGCTGTAGCGGCCCAGCGGCTCGGCGTCGCCGTTAGAGTGATGTATCTGCGCGAGCAGTGCCTGGACCTCCTCGTCCGTATCAAATTGGCGGGCTTTCTCTTTCAGGATCAAATAATTTCTCATGCAGCCGGCGGCAAACGCCCAGACGCCCTCTTCATCCTCGCTGCGGTATGCGTGCGCATCGAAATGACGTGGACCATCATAGGAGCTTTCCAACAGCCTGACTAAAAAGAAGAGGTTCTTGATCGACTCGGAACCGAAGCGCAGGTCCTGATCGAAACGCGGACCTTTCTGGTCGTTGAGGTCGATGTGGAAGAGTTTGCCGGCCTCAATCGCCTGGGCCACTACGTGATAGAAGTTGAGCCCGGACATTTGTTCGTGGCCCACTTCGGGATTGACGCCAACCATGTCCGCATGATCGAGCGTGGCGATAAAACCGAGCATCGCGCCCGTTGTCGGCAGATAAATGTCTCCGCGCGGCTCGTTGGGTTTTGCTTCGAGCGCGAAGCGATAGTCGTAACCTTGATCAATCGAGTATTCGCAAAGAAAGTTGAGCGCTTCGCGGTTCCACTTCAACGCCTCGCGGGGATCTTTAGCAGCATCTACTTCAGCGCCTTCGCGGCCGCCCCAGAAGACGTAAATCTTCGCGCCCAGCTCGGCGCCGAGATCCATCGAGCGCATCGTCTTTTGCAACGCATAGAGCCGCACTTTCGGATCGCTGGAAGTAAACGCACCGTCCTTGAAGACCGGATCATAAAAGAGATTCGTGGTCGCCATGGGCACTTTCATGCCCGAGTCGTCGAGAGCCTGCTTAAACTCGCGCACGATGCGATCGCGCTCGGCCGCGGTCGCGTCGATCGGCACCAGATCGTTGTCGTGCAGATTCACGCCATACGCGCCGAGCTCACTCAGGCGTTTAACTATTGTGACCGGGCTAAGGCTCGGCCTCGTGGCGTCGCCAAACGGATCCCGCCCGCGATTGCCGACGGTCCAAAGGCCAAACGTGAATTTATGCTCCGGTTGCGGTCTGTAGTTGTCGCTTGCCATAACCCCTCATCTGTTCAATTGCGAATAACCTCGAGTTTAACCGTCTCATGCTTTACGGAACTTGTTCCCACCATGACGTCGAACCAGCCGGGCTCGACCACGCTCTTCAGGTTCAGATCGAGAAACGATAGTTTGTCGGGTGTGAGCACAAACTCGACTGTTTTGCTCTCTCCGGGCGCGAGCGAAATGCGCCTGAAGTCTTTGAGCTCCATGATCGGTCGTGTAACTGAGCTCACCAGATCGCGAATATAGAGTTGCACGATCTCGTCGCCCGCACGCTTGCCGGTATTCGTAATTGTAACGCTGACCGTCGCGTTGTCGGCAGGACCGATCTTCGCCGGATTGATTTTCAGATTGGAATAAGCAAACGTCGTGTAGCTCAAACCAAAGCCGAACGGAAACAGCGGTTCCTTGTTGGCGAACAGATACCCGCGCCGCGCCGTCGGTTTGCGGTTGTAGAAAAGCGGCAGTTGGCCCACCGAACGCGGGAAGCTGATGGTGAGCTTGCCCGCCGGATTGTAATCACCAAACAGCACGTCCGCCACGCCAACGCCCGTTTCCTGTCCTAAATAAAAGCCTTCCAGAATGGCGGGTACATTTTCGGCGATGTAATTGATCGACAGCGGGCCGCTGTTAATCAGCAATACGACGACGGGTTTGCCGGTTTCGAGCACGGCCTTGACGAGATCATTCTGCCGGCCCACGAGCTCGAGGCTGTCGCGGTCGCCGAGATGATTGTCGGCCCAACCCTCTTTGTTCGTGTCCTCATTCCCGCCGAGAACGAGCAAAGCGACATCCGCGGTCCTGGCAACCGACACTGCTTCGCCGATCAATTTTTGATCGTCCGCCGGGTCGCTGAGATGCGCGGTGTCGGCAAACCAGTCGCCGCCCTCTTTCGTGATCTTGCAACCTTCCGCATAGACGACCTTAACGCGATCCCCAACCTTGTCCTTTATTCCCTGAAGCACGCTGACGCCGCGTTTCGGGTCATCGCTGTAACCGCCGAGATGAACCTGCGCCGCGTTTGGACCAATCACCGCGATTGACTT
Organism: Pyrinomonadaceae bacterium; assembly: GCA_036276375.1. Taxonomy (GTDB): domain Bacteria; phylum Acidobacteriota; class Blastocatellia; order Pyrinomonadales; family Pyrinomonadaceae; genus PSRF01. Next base: position 2,952 of record DASUOZ010000468.1, read on the forward strand.
CAGCCCACTCAGATTCAACGGCAACAAGTTGTTCTCGTTCTTCAGCAGCGTGATTGATCGCCGCGCCGCTTCAGCCGCCAACGCGCGATGTTCACTCGAGTTCGTAACGCGCGCGGCGCGTTCGACGTCAACATAAGGATTCTCAAACAACCCGAGCAGGAATTTCGCGCGCAGGTTTCGAGCCACGGCTTCATTGAGAGTCGCTTCTGAAACTTGTCCTGCTTTGACTAGCTGCAAAAGCGTCGGGAACGCGTCCGGGTCGGGAAGCTCAGTATCCACACCCGCTTCAATCGCGAGTTTGGCGGTGGTGGGTTTGTCGGAAGTGAGCCGATGCAAGTCCTGCATTTGCGGAATCGCGTAGTAGTCAGAGACTACATGACCTTTGAACCCCCACTCGTCGCGCAGCAGCGTTTGCAGCAACCACTTGTTCGCGTGCGACGGCACACCGTCGATCTCGTTGTAGGAAGGCATCACGCTCATGATGCCGGCCTCAACCACCGCGGCCTTGAAGCTGGGCAAAAAATATTCGCGCAGAGTCCGTTCGGAAAAGTTTACGGGTCCGATGTTGGTACCGCTTTCCGGTTGACCATGCGCCGCGAAGTGTTTGGCGGTGGCGATAACGTGGTTTTCATCGACGCCCGGTCCCGGTCCCTGCAAAGCTTTCACGATAGCCACCGCCATGCGCGACGTTAAATATGGATCCTCACCGAAAGTCTCCTCCGTACGGCCCCAACGCGGATCGCGAGCGAGATCGAGATTCGGCCCCAGCACCTGATGACTTCCGCGAGCACGCGTCTCGAGTGCTCCGGCGGTAAACACTTTCGTGATGAACTCCGGATCCCACGTGGTCGCGAGTGCGATTGGTTGCGGAAAACTCGTGCTACCCTGGGCCATGTGTCCGTGCAGTATCTCGTCGTGCAGAATCGCCGGGATGCCGAGTCGAGTGTTCTCGATCAGCCATTTCTGAACCGCGTTGGCAAACTTCGCACCCTCGCGCGGATCTTTCTTTTCTCTTTGGCGCGCTATCTGGCCGATGCCGTGTTTCATCACCTCGGCCGCTTTGGCCGGCGAGAAATCGCCACGGTCGCTGGCGAAGTTTGTCTGCGGATTGACCTGCGGCCGATTGGCCCAAAGACACGTTAACTGCGCAACCTTTTCTTCAAGCGTCATCCGCGACAGCAGATCGGCGACACGCCGCTCCACGGGCAGACTCGGGTTTTTGTAATCCGGGACCTTCTCCTGAGAGTTCATATGGGCGACCGGCGACCAGAATGAAATAACCGCGAAGCAGAGACTAAACGCAAGAGTTGGCTTTTTTCTCAACGAGTTGTGATCCATTCATTAAAATTTCCCGAGAACATGCGGGTGACGTCGCGCGATATCTCATCCCGCGTCACCGCGCGCCCGTTATGTAACAGTTGTTCGTAAGCGGTGCAAAGCGCGTCGGCGATCTGCTTGCGGGCGTGTTTCCATTTGTAGATCAGTTGTTCGAGCACCCGCGCGTCGGAGTGTTGGGGAATGAAACTCGGTCCCAACAGCTCCAGTCTTTCGCGCGTAATCTCCGACACAATCGACGGATTGTTCAGAAACCACCAGCAACCAAACGGCATCAGGTTGTTGAACTTCCGCGCCGTCACACACAGTTCGTGCTGGTTCTCGCGCGAGAGAAACGTCACGAGAAATCTGACGTCCGGATATTGTGCGCAGAGTCTTTCGATCGCGGTCACATCGGCGCGTCCAACTGCATCGCCGGCCTCGCGCAGATTTGGATTGACGCGTCTTCGCACTCCGACCATCAACGTTAGTGCAAGTCCGTGTTCTTTGGCCGCCGGCACGATCGCCTCACGCAGTAACCGATCACGTATGTCGTCATCTGGAAACCTAAAATCAGCCGGGAGCGAGACGGCCATGTAGACCGGATTTATCCGCTGAATGTTTTCGCCCAAAAACCTTCGGATTGCATCCACGTCCTTTGGTTGAAGCTCCGCAGCAACCGAAACGCCTTCACGTGACAACGCGCGTCTCGCGGCTTCCCAATTGTTAACCAGCCGATCCAGTCTTAACGACGACCTGAACCGTTGGTCCGTGACGTCACCTTTAAGCAGCCGTGCTTCTGCTTCGTCCAACGGATCGTTTGTCATCACCACGCCACTGACACGTGCGATGTCGAAAACGTGATCAATGTGTTCGGCGAGTTGTTGTGAATTGAAAAACTGCCGCGCCTCTTTCAAATCGGGCGCGCGCGTGTCGAGACCAAATGCGTCGAGTACTGAAATGATTCCCTGCGTCGCTTCAGACGTCGGCGTGTTGTCGACGAACAGAGTTTTCCAGACGAGGTCTGCTTGCTCCGTTTTAGACATGGCCCAAAACTGATCGTAGGCGATTCCAGCGGAGCGAAAAGTTTCGGCCGTCAGATAGTGATAGGTGAGCAGCGCATCAATTCCATAAAGACATAGCTCGTTGAACTCAAGCGGAAACAGGTGCGTGTGCGCATCCATCACGGGGGTTGAGTTCACCACTATCTCAACTTCCGCGCGAAGCTCTTCCACGTCGGTTAACAATTCGGAAAACTTCGTGCGACTTTCGGTAGACGTGACCATAGTTTGTTAACCCGTATGCTTCAGACGCTGATCTGTGGTATCCGCGCATCGTGCGGATCAGCCCAGCGATCATTTGGTATCGTCGGAGTCCAACCAGGCCTCAGTGGATCCTGATCGTAAGGATACGAGCCGAGACGCCGGTACAACTCCCGATATTCAGCAACCTTGTCGCGATCCAACTTAACGCCCAGGCCCGGCGCAGTGGGCACCGCAATCGCGCCGGCTTCATACTTCAGCTTGCCGCCCTGGATAATGTCGTCAGTCAAATGATGATAATGAGCATCGGCCGCAAACGACAGGTTAGGAATTACCGCGCCGAGATGCAGCATCGTCGCGAGCTGAATTCCGAGCTCGCCCGATGAATGCACGGCCATGCCCAGTTGAAACGTTTCACAAACACCGGCTGCTTTCACACAAGCGCGAATGCCGCCCCAGAACGTCGTGTCCAGCAACACCACATCCACCGCCGGATGCAGAATATTAGCCGCCAACTGTTCGAAATTGACGACGACCGTGTTCGTCGCGAGCGGCAGGCGCACCTTCTCACGCACACGCCGCATTCCATTCATACCAAACACGGGATCTTCAAGATAATCATTGCGAATGTCTTCGATCTGCCGGCCAAACCAGATCGCTGTCTCGGTGGACCAGACGCCGTTCGGATCGAAGCGAAACCGATGGCCAGCGAGTTGCGCGGCAAGTGCACGATAACATTCCAGCTCGTATTCGGGAGGAAATACTCCTCCTTTCAACTTGTGTGAAGTGAAACCGTAAAGTGACTTCAAGCTTTGGGCGGCCTCCACTAACTGCTCGACAGTTCTAACTTCTCCTTTGCCGGTGCGCGAGTCTGCATAACGAAAGAACAGGTAAGAAGCAAACGGCACACGGTCCCGCAAACGGCCGCCAAGGATCTCGGAAACAGGAACGCCCCACTTCTGGCCGAGTATGTCGAGACAGGCAAACTCGATCGCGGCCAGCATTTGCGTGCGGTTGTTGTAGAGCGAGGCCGTAGGATTCGCAATCAGGAATCTCAACTCCTCCAGGTGTGCGGGGTCACGGCCTACCAGATAACTCTTGAGTGCCTTAAACGCGGACTCTGCCGACTCGCCGCCGCCACCCATCTCGCCGAGTCCAATCAAGCCTTCGTCAGTCTCGACTTCGACGATCGTGCGTACGAAACGGCCCCAGTGGCAGCCGTTAGCGTGACGCAACGGCGCTTCGAGGGGAACGGTAACAGTCGTGGCTCGCAGATCAGTGACCTTCATAAACAGTCCGTGTTCATCCGTGAAACTCCGTGGCTCACCACTCCAACGCTTTTGCTTTGTAGTCAGCCAACGGTCGTGCCGGTTGCTCGACACCGGCCGGTAACGGACGCTTCGCAAATGTTTGAAAGTAGAGCAAACACGCGTCGCGCCACCAGATGGCATCGCGCTCCTGAATCGCCAGTTTCGCTGCCACGGCCGCGTGTGTCTCGGGATCGATGTCTCCTGCAAGCTTGGCCCATACGGCGCGCGTTGAGCGCACCCAGTCGACGCCACGCTGATAACGCCACGCCAACTCATCCCACAGCGTGCGCCCGGACTCCATCTTGTGGTCCCACGAGACGTGATGAAACCACAGCAGAAACTCTTCCGGACATCGCTCAAGATCCGAAAACTGCCGCCGCACAGGCAGATGATACTGGCTCACGGTGTTACTTCCCGTCTTCGTTCGATCGAAGCCGATCCCAAACGCATCGGCTTTGTGGTAATAGACCGGGTTCCAATCGTCACGCGTTTCTTTGTCCCACCAGGGCGCCGGTCCGTAATGATGTCCGCCCCACATGATGTGATGAAGACCGAGCGGCGTCATGTAATTCACAACGGCATCATGCGACTCGAGCATCAGCCGCACGATCGTGCCAACGGCGCCCGCGTCGTGGGTGAGCGTCATCCTGGTCCATTCGGTCGCGATCTGCTCGGACGAGAGTTGCGGATCCCACGCCAACCGGCCGAACGCGTACCAATTCGCCTGCAATAGATCGTGGCCGGTCCAGTTCTGAGCAGAGCCTGTGTTTGCAACACCGGCGATCCCGGTCAGGGGTTGCCGATAAAGTGTTCCGTCAACCACTCTGGCCACGGTCGAGCCGCGCCCGCGCGCGTACGTATCCGCATCGAGAAACTCACGCCACATCGAGGCCAGAAAAACAAAATGATTCGAGAAGCCAAGATACTCCTGCGTGATCTGAAACTCCGGCATTAGCTGCGTGCGCGGCATCGCGCCGAAAAGTGGATGAAACGGCTCGCGCGGTTGGAAGTCTATTGGTCCATTCTTCACCTGGAGCAGCACGTTTTGCGCGAACTTTCCATCGAACGGTTGCAGGTTCTCATACGCCGCCCCCGCACGGTCGTAACCGGGCTTCATGTCGTAGACAAACGCACGCCACATGACGATGCCGCGATGCGGCGCAACCGCCGCTGCCAGCATGTTTGCGCCGTCGACGTGCGTCCGGTTGTACGTGCGTGGACCAGGCTGGCCCTCGCTGTTTGCTTTCACGAGGAAACCGCCGAAGTCCGGAATCGCCTTGTATAACTCATTCGTCTTCTGCTTCCACCACGCGATCACGGCGGGATCGAGCGGATCGGCGGTCGGCAAATGGTCGAGCTCGATCGGTGCTGAAAACCGTGCCGAAAGATATACCCGAACTCCGAACGGACGAAAAACATCGGCAATCGCTGCGACCTTGGCGATGTACTTCGCAGTTAGCAACTCGGAACTGGCGTTGACGTTATTCAGCACGGTCCCGTTGATGCCGATTGAGGCATTCGCGCGCGCGTAATCGCGTAGACGGCCGTCGACTTTGCCGGGGAGCTCATCCCAATCCCACAACGACTTGCCGGCATAACCGCGTTCGATACTGCCGTCGAGATTGTCCCAATGGTTCAGCAGGCGCAGCTTTAGCGCCGGTTTCTGATCCACGACTAAATGATCAATTGGCTGCTCGGTTTGCAGCAGACGCAGAAAGTGAAACGTTCCGTAGAGCGCGCCGATGTCGGTGGTGGAGGCAATCACGATCACGTCTCGATTGGCATGACGAACCGTCCGGATGCGAAACCCTTCGGGACCGAGTCTCTTCAGCTGGGGTTCCCATTGTAGTTTGCGAATCAGCATGGAAGTTTGCGGCAGGCCGACAACAACAGAAGCATCGTCGCGTTCACCGACTGCGAGCTGGGTGCCGAGCAATGAAGCGTAGCTCTGACTGAACTCGGCGCGAATCAAATCGAAAGTCGCCGAGCGCCCCTGAACGGCAATCGACTTAACCCGCCCGCGATACATCTCCGCCGGCCGCGCCGGAAGCGGGTCATAGCGCAGCCACAGCCGATAACCGTCGTCCGCCTTAACACCGCCACAAAAAAGCACAAGAAGCACAAAAGCGTACCCCGCCTGACGAAACACTCTTTGTGCCTTTTGTGCCTTTTTGTGGCTCACAACAGACCTTGTTTATGCAGAAACTCCCGGATCGCGTCGTAACTCCGCGTCATCTCCTGGCGGTTAAAGCCGCCGTGCTTTCGTCCGCGGATTGTTACCAGTTGATTGGCAACACCGGCTTTGTCGAGAGCGGCGTGGAGCCGAACCGCGTGGTCGTACGGAGCAACGTCGTCAAATTCACCATGAATGGTGATGACTGGCGGCAAACCCGCACGCACGTAATTAATAGGAGAAAGCTGTTTCGCGAGTTGTGCCGCATTCGTCGCACTGCCAAACCACTCGCGCGCGTAGTTTCTGGCGTTTGGACCATCGACCAGATCCGCAACGTCGCCGATCCCGAACCAGTTGACGACGGCCGCTACTTTCACCTCCGGCACATTCGCCGAGCCCCAACGATCGTTTCCTTCAACCGGACACTGGCGATCGAAAACACTGTTCGCCGGCAACATGCCCGCCATCAGAGCAAGATGTCCGCCCGCAGACGTGCCCGTTACAACGAAACGCGACGTATCGAGTGAATAATCACGCGCACGATACGTCAACCAGCGAAGCGCACAGCGACAGTCTTCAACCGCCGCCGGCGCTGCTGCCTGACGCGCTGTGCGATACTCGACGTTCACTGCCGACCAACCCATCTCCAGGTAAGGCAACAGGAAAAGCACGTTGCGTTCTTTTTGCCCGTCGACCCAGCCCCCACCGTGAAACAGAATCAACGTCGCGGTCGGACGCGATCGATTCTTCGGCAGATAAAGATCGAGTTTTAGTTCGAAGTTACTTGCCTTCGCATAGGTAACGTTCGGGAAAATGTCGATATCGGCGCCCGCGTAATCAACAAAGCGGTCACTGGTCTGCGCCCGCGCGGTGACACAAAACAAGCCGCAAAGAATCACGAAAAGCGTTTGTATCCTCACCGACAAGTTTCTGCTCTTGTGCTTCTTTGCGGCCATTAGTTAGAAGTTTAAGCGAGCCCCGAAGCGCCACTGCCGCGACTGGTTCGGCCCGAACGTCGAAGTGATAAAACCGAATGTCGTGCTGTTCACATTCGCATCGGGCAGATTGAAGTTCGCGTGGTTCAGCAGGTTCAATGTTTCTGCGCGAAGTTGGAACTTAACCCTCTCCGAGATGGAGAAGGTGCGATAGATCGTCGTATCTATCTCGAAGAAATTCGGACCGCGCAGGTTGTTTCTTCCCGCGCTCCCGAATCGCGCACCATTTTCTAACGCCCACGCACAGTTTGCCGTGCAGGTGGCTCCAAATATTGCCGGGCCGCCCAACACAGTATTTTCAAACCAGGGTGCGCCACCGTCCGAACCGCGCTGTGCCGGTGTTCCGACTCCACCAAGGATTCGGATCTCAGGCGCAACCTGGTTGGGCACCTGCCCGCTGCCGCGAGCCAGCAGGTTTGGCGCCGTATTCTGGACGACGTAGAACGGCATACCACTCATGATGCTCATCAGGCCGCTAAACTGGAACCCGCCGAAGATCCTGCTCGCCCAACCATCCTTGGCCCATCGTTGTCCTTTGCCAAAGGGCAGATCATAGACCATGTAGCTTTGCAGGTTGTGCGTGCGGTCGTAACTGGCCGGACCGCGGTTCCGTTGTTTCTCGGGAGTGTACGCGATTCTGGGGCCGCCGTCGTTATCTGCGAAGTTGATCGTTTTGGACCACGTGTAAGCCATGCCAAAAAGCGAGCTTCCCCACCGGCGGGTGAGTTGCGCCTGGAGGCCGTCATACGTCGTGTTTCCATATGGCTCGATGCTGGCAATGTCCGCGTTAATGCCAAAGTTGATCAGCGGGCGCCCGCCGTCGGCGGTTCCCGGCGCGCTGGGATTTATATTGATGAACCCCATCTGACCGACGGCACGCGTACCAACGTAACCCACATTAACAACGAACTTGGCCGGCAGTTCGCGTTCGATGAAAAAGTTGAACGAGTGAATTCTGTCGCGCTGCACCTCTTTGGGAAACGTTGTCGTTCCGGTGTTCGGCGGGAGTGGAATACTACCGTCCGTCAGATCGGGTGTACTGCTCGAATTAATAAGACCCTGCCGGAGAGTCGTCACGGGAATGAACCCCGATGTGCCTGTCAGTCCATTAAAGCTGATGGCGGGCATCTGCCAAATGTTGACTATGGGATAAGCATTCCTTACGTCCTGAAATGGTCTGGGGTCGGAAGATTGGCCATAACCACCACGGAGTACGGTCTTGTCGTTAAGCCGAAAAGCAATACCTGCTCGCGGCAGGAACAAACCCGCGCCCACCGATGCCCCGCCATCAAACGGGACACCGCTCAATCCGCCGGTGATCACCTGGCCCGTCGCCGGGTCGAAACGGTTGATTCCGGAATGGTCCTTTCTCGGGATCGGGAAGCGCTCCCAACGGAGACCGTAGGTAAGCGTTGTCCGGCGGCCGATTTGCCAATGGTCGCGTGCGTAAAGCGCGTATTGTTGCCACCACACCGAGTTGGGATTGCGAAGTTGATCCGCTTTGCCTGCCGCACTCGGCAGTCCGAGCAGGAAAGCTGCCCAGGCGTTGAATGCATTCGCGGACGCGACAGTGGTGCTTGTTCCCGGCTGAGCGCAGACGTTGGCGCCTGTGTTGCCAGCATTGCACGCCTGTAATGCCGTAGCGGTGCCGCTGAATTGGAACGAGCCGCGGACCGTTTGAAATGCCGCGCCTTGTGGTTGGAAATGGTTAATTTGCGCGTTCAAGTAGTCGCCGCCGAAACGAAACGAGTGGGCGCCTTTGAGCCACGATAGGTTCGCGGCCGCCACGTACTGATTGTCGCGGAACAAAAACGGGTTCCCTGTGTTGTCGTTGCCGATATTGTTCCAACCAGTGATATTGAAGAAAGGATAACCATTTTGCAGTCGATCTGGTCCATTGGTGCCGGGGATTTTCAGAACCGACATTCCGTAAGGTTGATCGATGTCGATGTTTTCTGCGCCCAGTCGCTGACGGGTATAACCGATGTTCCCGTCCAGAACCACGTTGGGAGTGAACGTGTATGTTCCGCCCAATCCAACCACCTGTACTAATCCCGGCGCCGTACCCAGTTGTCCTCCATTCAAGGCGCCGCCGCCGATTATGCCAAATATAGGCGGGTCGAAGATGTTCGTGGGCGAGCGACTGTATCGCCCCCACAAGGTGAGCGGCTCGCCGGCGTAATTGATCTTGACGTCCACGTTTGTGCGATTGAATTCGCCTGTGCCCGTGCTCGCGAAATTGTTTGTGAAGCCGGGTCCGGTTGGCGCCGGCAGTTGTTTGATCAACTCCAGCGCAGCAATATCGATCCGATTGGCCGGAATAACATTGCCCGGGAAGGGAGTGCGTAGCCGCGGATCAGGGTTCGACGCAGGGTCGAAGATGGTCGTTCCAGTGCCAACGAAACTGACATTCCCGTTAGCGTCCGGCCGCAGGGTCAAAGGCGCGATAGTCCTGGTGGTCCCGGCCGCATTGCGTTGTGTCGTACGCTCGAGATCAGTGAAGAAGAAAAGCTTGTTCTTGCCGTTCCAGACACCTGGTCCACCTTCGCCGAAACGTGGCAATACCACTGGCCCACTAAACGCGTACCCAAATTGGGCTACGATGTTTTTGGGAATGTTTGTTTGGTTTGCGGGTTGGAAGAAGTTCCGCGATTGGAAGCGGTTGTTCGTAGTGTAGCCCCAGCCAACGCCATGAAAGTCATTGCCACCTGATTTTATCGTGACGTTAACCGCCGCGCCGCCCGCGAGACCCTGCTCAGCGTCGAACGCATTCGTGACGATATTAACTTCCTGTATGGCCTCGGCTGGTGGGACGTAAACGGTATTCCCGGGTAGCCACGGATAAATGATGCTGGAACCGTCTATCTTCGTGTTGTTCTGCAAACGCGAAACGCCGTTGACGTTGTATGACATGGAGCGCTGCGGGTTACCGGCGGCAGAGTTGTCTTCGCCGGCGCCGTTACCGATGAAAAAGCCTCCGGTGCC